>CAZKMG010000205.1:0-6920 GCA_964553465.1 uncultured Bacteroidaceae bacterium | reverse complement strand
CCAGACCAGGTAAATAACAGATCCTGGGCGATATTCCCATCTAGCTACAAAGTTGGAACGGAACTGCTGAAAGTTAAAATCCGGATTAGCTAATGAATAATCAGTCAATTGATCATTATTCTCATCAAAATAATAAATTCCTTCAGTAAGTTGCGGATTCGTGAAAATCTTGAATCGCTCATTGTAATTGTCTGAGAGTGGATCAGTAATATATTTAAAGATTGAATATTTCCCCCTGGAAATAAATGGACTTCCATAATATTGGATGGATAATTCAGGGCTTATGCTATAATCTAACCTAAGAGTAAGATCCAGGGTTTGCTGATCAATTTTCCCCATAATATACCGGTTTCCAAGTATTACAGGAATACTTGTTATATATTGGAGGTCGTTTTTATTATTTTCGTAATTTGCATATAGCCTTATTTTAAGGGTGTTGACAGGACGGATTGAAAGACCGGGGCCCAAATGATATCTGGTGACTGAATTATCTGCAGCCCGATGATAATTATAATGCAAATCAAATGAAAGCCTTTTTGAGTCATCACTTCCAAAACGACCCGAGAAGGTAAGGTCCTTAGGTACTTTCATTTCATATCCACCCCTAAGAATCCGGGCGTCAATAGACTGGGTATGATATATAAGGTTTGTATTAGACTCCCATTTATTTCTAAAAGTAGATTTAAATGAAAGATGTGCTCCGGAACCCTGGTAATTTCCATTAAAGTTCCATGAATTGAATTGTTCAAGCTCTATTTCATAGCTACGGAATATACTGACAGGTTGGTTAACGAAAAAGGAAATTTGGTTTTCTTCTCTTATTAGATCCGCAGTTTGCATATAACCAAGATCGTTGAGCTCCAATCCGGGGGACATCCAGTTAGCTTTTACAGAATATCTCCAAAATCCCTTGGAGCCTTTTCCAATTTCAAATTTTCCTCCAAAACCACTAAGTTGTGTACGTGTTGAATCAAAGTTCAGGTATGTTAATCCTGGCCGCTGAAAATAGCGAGCAGAGGATTCCTGGAGTAAAGCAATGGCTTTCTGGTCACCTTTTATATAACTTCCAACCAGCCTGGCATCGACAAAGAACTCCTTATCCTTAAACTGGTGAAGAAGATCCAATCCACCTGTGTATGCTTCCTTTCCGAGGAAATCAAGATTTTCGTCATGGATAAACCTGTTTGTTGAAGTCAGAATTCCACCCAACATAGTTGTACCTTCATTATAGTCCTTTTGTATTCTTGCGACCATATAATTAGTTAGAGGCTCGACAATTTGTTTGCGTTTATTTTTATCAAAATCGATAAGCTTTGAGTATTCTGAAGCTGTAAGACTCTGTAAGACACCAACTGAAAGACCGTTTGCTGTCTTCCCGCTCAGCTTAACAGAACTCAGTATGGTTGTTTTATCAGGTGATTTAACATACAAGCTGTCGGATGATTCTATCGAATATGAAGGAGAATGTCCGATACGTCGTGAATAAAAAAGGTTGAGACCTTCAAAATTAAAATTAAATATATTTTTCCCTTCCAGGAAAAAGGGACGTTTTTCTTCAAAACGCGTTTCAAATGCAGTAAGGTTCATTACAGAAGGATCTGATTCAACCTGTCCAAAATCAGGATTTACAGTAACATCCACAGTAAAATTACTGAAAAGGCCAATTTTGGCATCGAGGCCTAGATTTCCAGCCCAGAGTCTTCCTTCGCTGGTAAAGGGATTATCCGGTTCTTTCCTGAATGTGTTTAATTTACCTAGTGAATAGGGCATTATTTCAAGCCTTTGTGACTTTTTCAGTTTCTTTAAGCCTTTTAACTCTCCAAATAAATAAAGCATGCCAGGTCCTGTAAGAGTTTGAGCCTCCCAGTCACTTTCTTCCTGAAGACGACCTATCTTTCTCCAGCAATGTAATCCCCAAATCTGTTCTTCCTCATTACTATAGCGCAGCTGACTTAAAGGAATCTCCATTTCGGCAATCCATGCAGAATCTTCAAACCCAACTTTGCCGAACCATACAGGATTCCAACTTAAATCCACTCTTTTTGGATTGGTTAATACAAGATCAATTTTTTGTCCGTATGCGGTTAGATTGAATTCGAATCCTGTACGGTGATCATGGTAACTATCAAAAGCAATACCCATAATATCTCCCTGAAATTGATCGCGCAGACCAGCATATCGTTGAATTTTTTCCGGTTCATTATCATATGCGCGAATAGCGACATATATATTTTTGTCATCATACAGGATTTTCAGTTCCGTGGGCTGAGAAGGCATGGCTCCTTCATCAGGGGAAAATTGGGTGAAATTGCCTGACCATACCCCAGTCTTCCAGCATTCATCATTTAACTGCCCATCAATCAAAGGCTTTGAGCTAAATAAATGTTTAGTAGTATATATCCTTGGTTGAAAAGTTAAAACCTCTTCTTTTACCGTGTCCCTGAGTATTACAGCATAATTAAAAGGACTCTTTACAGTAGCTAAGGTTGATGGAGTAGGAAAAAGTACTAAAAAATAGCTGAAGATTAACCTGGATACTAATCGCTCGCTTATAGCCTGATGTTGTATATAAGTAAGTAAATGTTTTCCTTTCACGATTTAAAAATAACACAATTCATGTAATACTTTTCAAAATGTTTCTTATACATGAACCGGAAAAAGACAATTCATTATAATATTGATGATAAACAATCAGCTTTCAATATAATAATTCTCTTTTAAATCACAAATCCTATCAGATCATTCAACGACAACTAAATGAAGATGAGCAGTGGCTTTATATCCATTTTCATTTGATCGCTCAACTCTGACAATATAATCACCGGGTTTTGAGAAGGAGTGAGTAGTTTCTGCAAATTTCCCAAGCGTTGGATCTTTTGGTACGGGGTCGGATTTTACTGTAACATGTGGTGAATTGTCTCCAAAGTCCCATACTTCATTATCCACTTCACTGTTAAAAGTCCTGACAAGGAAAGTCACAGGATCACCAGGTTTAATATTCAGTGTAGGGTGGAAGGCAGGTTGAATTGTAGGGAATTCTTTTTCAGGGTTTTCACGATTGCACACCTGCACCACTGTAAAATCATAATCAACATTTCCCTTTGAGTCAGTGACCTTCAGAATTTCACTATATTCCCCGGGTTGAGGATAGGTTCGTTTTTGTATAGCACCCGAAGCAGTTGATCCATCTGTAAAAGTCCATTCATACGATACTATATCTCCTTCAAAACTGCGGGATTTCCCACCATCGAATGTTGCTTCCTGTCCTGCCCATATAAGCTGATGAGGACGGGCAACGGCCAGTAAAGCCGGCTTGTACTGACGAATATACGATTCCCATGCATATACATAAGGATCCTCTGTGGCCCAGTCTCCATCAGGAGTTTGATTTGAAGTAATGGAAAAGTGCAGATGTACCCATCCGCCGCTTGTTCCCTGCTTGCCGATATAGCCTACTTTCTGACCCATTTTGATCTTAACGCCTGATTTAATGGCTGGATCTATGCTATTTAGATGGACATATTCAACAAGCCAGCCACGATTATCGATCACACTTACTGCATCCTTATGTTTAAATACGGGAATACTGTCATAGCCATCAAGGGTAATGTTCCCTGCTGAAATAACCAGGCCGTCGGTAGCAGAAATAATCTCATCCAAACCTTCAGCGCCTCCGATATCCAGGTTAGCATGGTAGTAAATCCTCTTATTTTCAGGATTCTCACCCCCATCAACGTAGGTAGGTTCATTTCCAGCCTGTGTCATATTGGAAAACCATGCCTGTTTTATCGGATATACAAATGTTCCGGGATCAATATATGGTGAATTTTTTGGCCAAAGTCTGAAACGTGCATCCTTAATTACTTTTGAAGATTCATTCCTGATAGCTCTGTAGTGGCCTTTAATCGAAGGACAATCAATTTTTACACCTCCAACAAGGATAGGTAAATTATAATTGCCTGTATTCAGTGTGATTTCAGTACCGTCAACCGTAATTTTCACCTCAGCACTGCGTATGGCGTTCCGAAGACTATCACGATGTTCAATTACATCGAGTAAAGATAGCTTCACTTTATTCCCATTACTTAACAAGACTTCCTGGGTTTCACCAACATTCAGGTCTGCAATTACCCTTTCAGGAACTTTTGTTTTGGATACACTGCAGGAAACTAAAAGGAAAATAAGTACAATTATAACTCCCGGGAAATGAATTTGCTCTTTTTTCATGTTTATTTTTTAATATTGAACATATGTGGCAGTTGAATAATCTTTTGAAATAAACACAATAAATTTTTGTCCAATTTATTTGTATTGATTAATGTAATTTTTTTTCCTGTTAACATTCAATAACCAATTCCCTTATAACAGATAGTCATTTTTTATTCTTTTGTAAAATCAGGTTCCCAAATGCATAAGGGGAACGAAAGGGCATAGCCCCCACCCAGTCAAATAATTTACCGTAGTCACCATCAGCAAAGTCTGCTCCCATTTTAAAGCCAGGGAAAGGCTTAACTTCAAGTTCTTCCCATGAAATAGCAATTTCTATGTTAAAGCCAATATCAATATCTGTGGTATCATTCAATGTACCGTCCATGTGAATAACATATTTTGCAGAACCGTTCCATGTTGGATTTGTAATACAACCGGATGATCCACGATCATCTTTTTTTTGTCCAAGGAGATTTATATGGTATATCACATCATCTACGTTCCAGCAGGAATCTTTTTGATTATGTGTATCAAAAAGAAATTCGACCATATCATCCAGATATAGCTGAGGGTGATCCAGAACATATTGTTTGGCCTGAAGGTTTTTATCGCGGACCTCAAAAGCGATATAGAGATATTTTTTATCCCAGAGGGTTTTTATAATAGCAGTATTATCAGTTTCTTTCCTGGTGTCCGCAATAAATATTGATTTTGCATTTCCCCACTCATCTAGCCGGCCATCAATCAATACCGGGTTTTTTGTGTACAAGCATATAAACTCTTTCGGAGCTGGGTAAAGCAATGTGAAAAAATTTACCAGTATTAGAATGAAACAATTCATTTTAATTGAATTTTATATGTGCTGCTAGAGTAACAAGTAGAATAACGAGATAAGAAATATTTCAATGATTATATTAAATACCAATTCAATTTATTTTGCTGAAACGTACACCACTTTACCATCAACAATTGTTTTTTTGATATTCAGTTTATAGTTATCCAGTGTAAAAAGAATTATATCAGCCCGTTTCCCAACGTCAATGGTACCGCGGTCTTTCAAATTATAGAGCATAGCAGGATTTGTACTTGCCATACGGATTGCTTCAGCCAGTGAACAACCGGTTACTTCCATGACATGGCCAACTCCTTTATCGATAGTAGAAGCAGATCCTGCGAGTACTTTCTGTGCTGGATATTGTATCTTTCCATCCGTTGTAAGTTCTATATCATCCCCATCAATATTTTTATAAATTCCGGGTTTCAGGTTTGCATACTTCGTTACATCAGACGTTATGATCGTTTTTTCGGGACCTTTTACTTTGTAAAATACCCTGATTTCTTCAGGTAATAAATGGAATCCATCACATATAATGCTTATCATTAATTTATCATTAGAAAGCTGAGGCCAAATCGGATTAACATGCCGATTTATCATGTTCCCGCATCCATTCCCCAGGTGAGTGCATGTTTTTGCACCGTTTTCCACTGCCTGATCAATATCCATGGTTGTACCGTTATGATGCCCCAGGGCAACAACTATGCCTAATTCATTGCATCTTTTAATAAATTCCTGGGCTCCTTCAATTTCAGGTGCCACAGTTACAGTTAAAATTGAATTTCCTGAGGCTTTATAAAATTCCATAAATTCTTTCCAGTCGGGTATATGAACATAATTAATTGAATGAGCTCCACGGTATCCATCCACCGGTGAAATATAGGGACCTTCCAGATGGAATCCGGGAATTGACCCCAATAGGGATTTATTACCTTTAGCTTTGGCCAGAATGGAAAAGTTCTTAATTAACAGGTCAGTTTTATTCGTGGTAAGCGTTGGGAAATATGTTGTCACACCTCTTTCCCATAGTGCTTTTGTGGCGCTGATTATACCATCTTCAGTGAGGTCTCCCCCACCAAAAGAGAATGATACCCCATTAAAGCCGTTGACCTGGTTATCAATTAACCCGGGAGCGATATATACGTTTTTATTTTCAGGTGAAAGTTCAGGGATCCTGTTTATTTCGGCAATTTTACCATTTCTTATTACAATAGAAACAGGTTTTTTATCCAGGTATAATAATCCTTCAATTTTTTCCTGGGCACATGAGGTATTTAACATAAATATAAGACTTAATAATGGCATGAAACGGTAGGTTTTTATCGTATGAAAATTAATCTTTCTCATAGGTATATTGTTTTTAATTGTTCATTACATTACGCTGCTCTGCAGCTAAATGGTATTTTAGATTTTACGAATATACTCAAATATTTCTTGGACATGAATTCTTACAAAGATAAACCATCTAAAAAGAAATAATAGATAATAATATGTATTGTTTAATTGTATCTGCTACTTTTTATATAAAAACAGTTTGATTGAATATTAATAAAAAAAATATTGGTTAAAATTCTCATTTGATATTATTTGTAACGGATTAAGGATATTGATATTATATGGATTTTAGTTAATTATGAATTGTTAAATATGTCAAATCAGGCAATTCATAATGGGATTTTTTATATTTTTAAACAAAAAGAATATGGATGTACATAAAGATGAATTGCATATAGAAGTAAGGGAGATTAAAGAACTGATGGATTTATTATCTAATCTGTTTTCCATTCGGGCATCATTTATATATGCAATCGGTAGTGAACAATATACTGAAGAAATCGCCGGCAATAATGGGGATTATCAGGAGTATTGCAAGATT
>CAZKMG010000204.1:0-6996 GCA_964553465.1 uncultured Bacteroidaceae bacterium | reverse complement strand
ACGAAATATTCTATTACCGGACAACAATGAAATTTAATTAAAATTTATGATTTCATTACAGTCACTTGAAATTATGTTGATAGGTTCAATTTTGGGACTGACTGCAGGTATATCGCCTGGTCCTCTATTGACACTCGTAATTACACGGACTTTAAAACATGATAAAATCGAAGGTATAAAAATTGCATTATCTCCGTTAATTACAGATTTACCAATAATTCTTATCGCAATTTTAATTTTCTCTAAGCTATCGGAATTTGATACTATATTAGGGGTGATTTCTTTTATTGGAGGTGTCTTTGTGGCTTACCTCGGATATGAATCTTTCCAATCAAAACGACTGATTCCTGAAAGTCAAGAATTTAAATCAGATTCATTAAAAAAGGGAATAATTACTAATTTTTTGAATCCACATCCATACCTTTTTTGGGCAACAATAGGTGCTCCTTATATATTTAAGGCATTAGAAATAAATATTTTGACAGTGATCATGTTTTTCACATCATTTTATTTGTTACTGATTGGTTCAAAAGTTTTCATTGCAATATTTGTTGCTCGATCAAAAGTTTTTATCGGTATTAAGACATACGTAGTAATTATGAAACTACTAGGTATAATATTATTTGGATTTTCGATATTGTTTTTTTATGATGGACTTAAATACTTTGGATTAAAATGAATGAAACATATAAATTAACAATGAAAGCCCGGCAGCCAACAGCCAGCATAGGTAAGCGCGGGGTAAGCGCTCGCACCAGGCATTCCGTATCCGTTTTTGCATTTTTTGAAAATTTATAAAAATGAAAAATCAAATATTTAATTCAAAACCATTAAACGTTTGGATTTATATGTTGATGGTTATTTTTCTGAGTTCGTGTAACTCTACCAAATGGATTATTCCGCCCGAGTATGCAGGACAATGGGAAACAAGTAAGGAAAGAATCACTGTACGTACTAAATTTAAAAAAGAGCCATTTAAGTTTACTTCTGATTCTGCTATAGTTGTCATTAAAATAAATGAAAATAAAACTGTAAGCGGATTTATTGGATTAGCTAAATTTGAAAATGGAAAACTTAAAAAGAACGCAAGTTTACCCTGGGAAACCGGAGTTGAATATATCATTGAATGTGGTTCAATTGGAAAGATATTCAGTAATGATCCCATGGAGTCAAAAGAGGTGGAAATCTGGTTTGGTCCATTAAATTCAGAAGGAATTAGTAAATCAGAACTTCGATATACACAGGGAGCAGCATTATTCCCAATGGGTCGTCTTCTATTTATGAAAGTGAAAGATTAAAAACTGATAATAACAACCAATTTAATACCTAACATTAACATAATTTTCAATAAAATGAAAACTAAATCAACCAGAACACTTCGGATAATTACCGGAGTCTGTGCCATATTGTATTTCGCGGGAATTACAATTTCATTTTTCGAACGGGAGTTGTCTTTCCAAAACCTGATCGATAATTTATCTTTAATCCTCTTATTAATATTCTTGGCAGGATTTGCGTTTTCCTGGACCAGTGAGAAAATGGCAGGTATTATTCTTATGATTTGGAATGCAGGTGTTTGGATTTATGATCTTATAATAACCAGAGGTCAGGACAGTGGTATGCTTAGTATTTTTGCAGTTCCTGTGATGGTCATCGGCGCTTTATTCCTTCTTCAATGGTATAAAACCATTAAGGTTCCTGTTTCTTCAGAACAGCAGCAATGGAAGTTTATACTTCGTGTACTTCTTATCAATTATGCTGTCCTATACGCTATCGTTGTACTTTCAGAGCTTTTTAGAGGAAAGCCTGTTGATTATTTTAGCTTACCTTTTATTTTATTCCCTCTGTTACTTGTGATATTTTTTGGAGGTTTTGTCATATCATGGAAAATGGAATTTCAAGCAGGATTCATATTTCTATTTTGGTGTGCTATTTTGATTTTTGGGTCTATTGCTTATTTTGAATTTCGTGATTCTGGTCCATGGATCTTATTTGGTATCCCAATCCTGCTTCAGGGAATATTTTATTTAAAACAACATTACCAATATAGGCCTAAATAAAAATTTGTATGATCTAAAATCAAAACGCCTGATTAAAAAGTGAAAAGAAGTAAAAATTGAAGATAAGAAAACTGGCCTAAAAAAAGTAACTGTTTCACAACTTTTAAAAAATATAAGCCTTTGTGATTTTTCAGTTTACCGCAAACAAATATCATTTTCGGATAGATTTAAATATTCAGAATTTTGTAAATTTCTAAAAAATTGCTTTAGGCTTTTACCGACCGGGCTTTTATATCTTCAGGACGTGACAGTATACAAAAAGCCTTGTGCTTATGTAGCCTTCCCCATCAGTGAAACTGCTTACCAGGGAATAGTACAGTTATATCATTTACTAAAAATTACCACATATCGAAAACAATGAGAATTCTGAAAATAAGGGATATAAATAAAAGGACCCGATGGACTGTCCTTTTAATCCTGTCAACCTTCTGGTTTACTGGATGCAATACAGAAAATAAACAGACAGTGGTTAAATCGTTCAGCGGTATCTACCCTCAGCTTGCTAACTATAATAACGAAGGTGAATGTGGAACAGGTGCTGTAGTACCATGGGCTGATAAATTGTGGGTAATTTCTTATAGTCCGCATAAACCTTTTGGTTCATCTGATAAACTTTACGAAATTACTCCGGATCTTCAGAAAATTGTCAGGTCTGAAAGTATTGGAGGAACTCCGGCCAACAGAATGATCCACCGGGAAAGCAACCAGCTATTTATAGGTCCATACGCCATTGATATCAAAGGCAATGTAAGGGTTATTCCATATAAAACTATGCCTGGTCGCCATACAGGTAACGCACGACATTTAACTGATCCTGCCGGTAAGATTTATTATGCAACTATGGAAGAGGGTTTTTATGAAGTTGATGTAAATACCCTGGATGTCAAAATGATATTTGAGGATGGAAATGTGAGTCGCAAACCCGGACAAATGGACCAGGAGGCTGAATTGTTACCTGGGGCACATGGAAAAGGAGCCTATTCAGGTCAGGGAGTATTGGTCTATTCCAATAATGGAGAAGCAACCCCTGAGGCACTTAAGAAATTTGATATCAAATCAGGAAGTCTTTCAGAGTGGAATGGTAAGGAATGGAAACTTGTTCGCAGAAATCAATTTGTAGAAGTTACCGGCCCCGGAGGAATCTATGGCAATGCAAATGCTGCAACTGATCCAATATGGGTGACAGGATGGGACTTTAAATCGGTTATCCTGGGAGTTCGCGACAATGGCCAATGGTACTTTTATCGCCTTCCAAAAGCCAGTCATAGTTATGATGGTGCTCATGGATGGAATACCGAATGGCCGAGAATCAGGGATATAGGAACGGCAGAAAAACCTGACTATCTTATGACTATGCACGGAATGTTCTGGAGTTTTCCCTCCGCCTTTTCTTCTGGAAATTCAGCCGGGATCAGGCCTCGTTCCGCTTATCTGAAAGTAATAGGCGATTTCACCCGATGGAATAGCCAGATTGTTTTCGGATGTGATGATGCGGCCCATGATGAATTTCTGAATAAGCGAAAAGTGAAAGGCAATATTGGAGGTTCAGGACAATCAAATTCGAATATCTGGTTTACATCACTTGAAAAGTCAGATCATCTGGGACCAAATACCGCTGAAGGGGCTGTTTGGATCTCTGAAAATATAAAAGCCAATGAAATCTCAGAACCGTTCCTTTTTGCAGGATGGGACTATAGATCTGCATGGATAAAAAATGAAGGGAACAACTCTGTCTCTTTCAAGTTTGAGGTTGACGAAAAAGGTAACAATAACTGGAAAATTCTGAAAACTGTCGTCACAAGAGCCGGAGAATCAGTAAATGTAACATTTGATACAATTGAAACGGGTGAATGGGTAAGAGTCTCGCCAGATAAAGAGACCAGGGCAACAATTCACTTCTCTTTTACGCAAAGAGATCAGCGGTCAACCATTCCTGATCCCATATTTAAAGGGTTGGCTGAGGTCTCCAATACAGAAATCTCTGCCGGTTTGCTCTGGGGACTCAGTAATAACCGACGCAAACTGGGAGTTCTGTCAGGTACTGCAAATGATAGTAGTTTTATAGAAAATGGTTATTATGAACTGGATTCACTCATGAACCTTGTTAAAAAAGATGACCGGGAAACGGCTTCATACATCCGGGAAAAATATGCCATCCCGGAGCAGGTAGTTTCATTCGATAAAGCATCGGTACTTGTTACTGATGACCTTGGTCGTCGCTGGAGACTCCCAAAAGGGAATCGGAAATATGAAGAACTTACTGATAATGCTCTATTACGACTTAGTCGTGAAGTTGTTACTGAACGCGATCTTCTGAGTTGTGCAGGGACCTTCTACGAACTTCCGGCAGAAAACGCTGATGGGTTTGCGAAAATAAGACCAATTGCTTCACACAACTACCGCATTCACGATTTTACCTCATACCGTGGAATGCTTATTATGACAGGTATTGATCCTGAGGTATCAAAAGGAAATCCGCATGTTGTAATTTCAAGCGATGGTAAAGCTGCTTTATGGGCAGGTGTTATTGACGATTTGTGGAAAATAGGAAAACCTGTCGGTTCAGGAGGTCCATGGAAAAACTCTGATATAAAAGCCGGTGAACCATCGGACCCTTATCTGATTGGGTTTTACGACAAAAGAAGTCTGATGATTTCCCATTCTTTAAATGAACCTGTAACTTTTAAAATAGAAGTGGAGCCTATTGGTCATGGACCATGGATGACATATAAACAGGTAATTTTGAAACCGGGCGAGATATTCAGGTACACTTTTCCTGACCCTTTCCAGGCACGTTGGATCAGGTTTCAAAGCAATAAAAACTGTATAGCTACTGCCTGGCTGGAATATAATTAAGAAGACCCCTAAAATGTTCTGTATATTTTTATACCTATATTCTAAATATTATAATTATCTGACATGAGAAATAAATTAATAACCCCGTCTCTGTTAATTATCTTCTTCCTGAATACATCTGCCGCTTTAGCACAGATTCTTGTTGAAGCTGAGAGTTTTGAGAACAGGGGTGGTTGGGTTATCGACCCCGAATTTGTAGAACAGATGGGATCACCTTATCTTCTTGCGCACGGACTTGGAAAACCTGTAGAAGATGCCCATACTATAATTGAAATTAGGGAAGAAGGGATGTATCATGTCTGGGTCCGTACTAAAAACTGGGCTCCTGGAAAATGGGAAGCTCCGGGAAGATTTTATATTGTTATAGACTCTGAACGTCTTGATAATATTCTGGGAATTAATCCTGGTTGGAACTGGGAATATGCCGGATCTCTCAAATTAACAAAGGGGGATAAAAATCTGTCCCTCCATGATCTGACAGGTTTTGAAGGCAGGTGCGATGCCATATATCTTACTTTAAAAGAGAATGAAAAGCTACCTGAGAATGATGAGGCATTAAACCTATGGCGTTCAAAACAACTGGGAATACCCACAGATCCCGAGAAAATTATGAAATATGATCTTGTCGTTATTGGTGGAGGCATCGCAGGTTGCGCCGCATCAGTTGCTGCAGCAGAACAAGGTCTGAAAGTAGCCCTGGTCCATGACAGGCCTATACTTGGAGGTAATGCCAGCAGTGAAATCAGGGTTCACACCCTGGGAATTTATGGAAAATTTGAAAGAATATTGAAAATGCTTGACACAGAACATTATCCCAATGGCTCGCCTGATGCTATAAAGGAAGATATGAAGCGTCATCAGAATATGGAGAAATATAAGAATATAGATATATATCTGAATTTCAGGGCCTATGATGCCAATACACAAAACCAGAAAATCAATTCTGTTGATGCCCGTCACACATCCAGCGGAGAATTGATTCGTTTTGAAGCACCTTTATTCGTCGACTGCACTGGCGATGGATGGATTGGCTATTGGGCCGGAGCAGAATATATGTATGGAAGGGAAGCAGCTTCAAAGTATAATGAAACATGGGATGCTCATGGAGAACTCTGGAGTCCTGAAACGGCTGATAATTACGTTATGGGATCATCAATCTTATGGAACTCTGAAAATGCAGGAAAACCGGTAAAGTTTCCTGAAGTCCCATGGGCTACTGATGTGGCAAAAAATTATGCAGAGTCGAATGGTGAATGGCAATGGGAATATTCAAGTAATAATCTGCATCAGGTCGATGATGGTGAAGCAATACGCGACCATATGTTTAGAGCCATATACGGTTCTTTTTATAACTACAAACAAAAACCCGGATCAGACAGTATTCAAATTAAGTGGAGTTCTTATCTCATTGGAAAAAGAGAATCACGCAGGCTGGTAGGAGATTATATCTACACATTTAACGACGAGAGAGAAAACAGGCAATTTGAAGATGCAGTTGTCTTCGAGGAACGTGATGTGGATGTTCATTATCAAATCGACCTGCTTGATCCTGATAAGCCGGATTTCTTAGCGGAAGCTATGTTTTACGAGGCTAAGCATTATTGTGTTCCCTTTCGTTCATTATATTCAAAAAATATCAGTAATCTATTTATGGCAGGAAGAAACTTCAGTTGTTCACATGTCGGATTAGGAGGCCCGAGAGTAATGAGAACTACGGGTCAAATGGGAGCAGCAGTAGGACTTGCTGCTGCAGTTTGCAAAAAACATAACGTAAATCCCCGCGATATCTATAAAACCTACCTTAAGGAGTATTTAGCTCTAATTGAATCTCAAAAATAAGTCAAATACATTCTTCCAGTTTATGCATCATATTGTTTTGTCTTTCAAGTGTGTTAACCAACGATCCGGTTTACTCACAGAGCATTGGAGGGAAAAACACCTTATGAGGCATTAAAATGCATTTTAGAATAATCCATTTTGTTTGAAAGGGTATGACGTATAGCACTCTCTTCCCTTGTCTTAACTGATTCTATCTCATGAGGAACGAGAATTTGTCAACATTTTTCAAAGCAATACCTGT
>CAZKMG010000203.1:0-6997 GCA_964553465.1 uncultured Bacteroidaceae bacterium | reverse complement strand
ATAGAGAGACAATAAAATACCCTAATGCTTCTGAATTAATTGTCAGAAAAGCTCATGAAGTCCCGAGGAATAAAAAATTAAATATCATTACGCTGGGTTCTGCGACCAACCTTGCTTTAGCTATCTTGATGGATTCAACCATTGTACCCAAAATCAGGGTGTATTCACTTTCAATGCGGTACTTTCCTAAAACAAAAGTCTGGAATAAAAACGAATATAATGTCAGAAATGATCTTGACGCCTTCGACCTCCTCTTAAACCAAAATGAGTTAGAAATGCATATTATGCCTGCTAATATTGCAGAAACACTGGTAATAGATCCTACAGATTTGCATGATTTATTGAGAGAAAAAGGTCAGATGTGGTACCTACTAATAAATCAGTGGGCTGAAAAGTATGAATCGTACAAAAAATTCTCCATGCCGGGTATCGCGTTGGTGGAAGCCATGATGAATCCTGATTTCGTTAAGGAGGAACAAACTATCACACCTCCTGAGAATAAAAATAGAACTGTACATGCGTATTCATGGATAAATAAAGATTTTATGATGATTGATTATAACGGGACTGTTAGCAAATACATGCCAAACAAAAAAGGGGATTATTAATTGTCCAGTTTCATCACATCTTTCATATCTTTGCATCCAATGATAAGCCTTTAATATTGAAAAATCTGATATTCCTTGCAGGGTTTTGTCTATACCTTACATATCCGATCTATGGAAAGGAAAAGATAAATGTTTTTACAGATAAATTTTTATCTTTCATACCTTCATCTGTTTCCCCTGGTTACAGTGTGCTTGAGGATATGTACGATATAAGTTTTTATTTTATTGATCTGGAAGTTAGTGATACTACTACTTTTATTAAAGGTTCTGTTTCTGTTAAAGCAAAGCGTTTAATTGACAAGCTCGAAGTATTCGTACTTGAGTTGGTGGATGATTACCAGGTAGATTCAGTGTTCTTTCAGAATAAAAGAATCCTTGAATTCTCCCATATTTCCGGACTACTTTCCATTCCGGTACCTAGCGAGTATCAGCAGGATGTAATGTTTACCACAAAAATTTACTATAGCGGACAAGTTATTAAATCCGGATTTTTTAGTGGCATTTCGAACGGAATAAGTACGAATTATAATACCAGGGTTACATATACTCTTTCAGAACCATTTCAGTCCAGTCAATGGTTCCCCTCAAAGCAAAACCTCTATGATAAGGCTGATTCTGCCTGGATTTTTTTAACTGTCGATTCATCCTTAATGGCTGGTTCCAATGGACTTCTTACAAGTATTACCGCATTACAAGATGGTAAAAGACGATTTGAATGGAAAACAAAATACCCTATCGCTTATTATCTTTTATCCTTATCAGTTGCTAATTATCAAGATTATAGTTTTTTAGTCAAGGTTGGGACTGATTCTATATTGGTCCAGAATTTTATTTATAACCAAACGTCATTTCTTCTAAATGAAAAAGCAAATATTGATAAAACAGGTGAATTACTGAAACTCTTTTGTGAAAAATTTGGAATGTATCCTTTTTATGAAGAGAAATATGGCCATTGTATTGCTCCGCTTGGTGGAGGTATGGAAAATCAGACCATGACAACACTGAATTCATTTAGATTTGAATTAATCGCTCATGAACTGGCTCATCAATGGTTTGGAGATTACGTAACCTGTGCAACCTGGCAGGATATTTGGGTTAATGAAGGATTTGCCACATATTGTGAATATATTGCATTGGAGGAGTTGGATTCAAAAGAAGCTGCTCATGACTTTTTAATACGAATGCATAACCGTGCAACAAGCGTTCCACAGGAAGGCGTTTATCTTACCGAGGATGAATCAAAAATTGAATGGAGAATTTTTAATGGAGAGCTAAGTTATAACAAAGGTGGATCAATTTTACATATGCTTAGGTACGAATTGAATAATGATGATTTATTTTTTCTGATTATGCGTAAATATTTATCCGAATATTCAGACAGTATTGCAACAGGGATCGATTTTATAAGGGTTGCTGAAGAAGAATCAGGCATGGATCTTAGCTGGTTTGTAAATCAATGGTACTTCGGCAAAGGTTTTCCAGTGTTTACAGGTACATGGTCTCAGAAAATGGATAGTTTAATCATCGATGCAGAACAAAGTGGTTCATCTGTTATAACACCTTTTTTCAGAACCCATTTGGAGTATAAATTATTTTTTGAGGATGGAGAAGATACTATTCTCAGGGTTATTTTTGATGAACCTCATGAAGAATTCTACTTTCAGATAAATAAAAAAGTAAAGAATGTTATCATTGATCCGGAAGATAATGTTCTTAAAACAGCCGTCATTAACCAGTATTTTCCTGAAGGTCTATTATTTACAGTTAGTCCGAATCCTTTTAATGATTCATTAGAAATTACTTTCAGGGAAAATAACTTGGAAAGAGAAATTAAAGTTACAGGACTTAATGGTCGTGTTTTCCTTGTTACAAATACCCAACTCAATAAAATCCATCTAAATCTTTCTTTCTTAAGTAATGGTCTCTACCTCCTTTCAGTCAATGAAGGAGGGAGAGTAAGCACAGAAAAGATCCTAAAACATTAATCATATTATTGATTCATCCTGATATCAGAAATGAGAAGCCATGTAAACTAATTAATACACTTCAGGAATGATGGTCTGAGATTCCATTGGAGGTCTGATATATCCTATTGTTTCTTTCCTTTTAGGCATTTTAATTGGTTTTGGAGTTAAATCTTCATAAGGAATTTTACTCAATAAATGATGTATACAGTTGAGTCTTGCCCTGTTCTTGTCATCTGCTTCAACAACATACCATGGACTTTCTTTCGTATCAGTATATACAAACATCTCATCCTTTGCCTTTGAATATTCCTCCCACTTTTCCCTGCTGGCAAGATCCATTTTACTTAGCTTCCATCTTTTGGTAGGATTTTTCAACCTGACTTTAAACCTTTTTTCCTGTTCAGGATCACTCACTGAAAACCAGTATTTAATTAATATTAATCCCGATTGAATAAGCATCCTTTCAAAATTCGGGCACGATCTTAAAAAATCCCAATATTGGTCTTCTGTACAATATCCCATAACTTTCTCAACGCCAGCACGATTATACCAACTGCGATCAAAAAGCACCATTTCTCCTGCTGCAGGTAAATTCACAACATAACGTTGAAAATACCATTGTGTTTTTTCTTTTTCAGTAGGTACACCTAATGCAACTACTCTGCAAATCCTGGGATTTAATGATTCAGTAATTCGCTTGATCGCACCACCTTTCCCTGCAGCATCTCTGCCTTCAAAAATCACAACTACCCTAAGTCCTTTTAGTTTAATCCATTCCTGAAGTTTGACAAGTTCAATTTGTAATCTGGATAATTCTTTTTTGTAAAATTTTTTTTCCAGAGGTTTCTTATGCTGCTGCTCGTGATCTCCGGCAATCAGATGGTTCCGAGTTTTATTTGCCTTATTTGCATTTGAATTATTTTCATCATTCTTTAGACTTTTTTTCTTTTTGTTCATTGAGAGAAATTTAAGAATTCATTGAACTAAGGTATTTGATTTATACGAATATGTCAAAAATGTGGAAAGATGTTATTTAACCAAATAGAAAAATAATTTTAGATTTATTTCTTTGTTTTTAATAACATAAATATAACATCCATCTTTCAATTATTTGATACTATTATTTTAATCATTAAATGCAAAATTAATATATTTGATAAATAATAATATAACTGACTATGTCATTATATGATCACAATCTGCTTATTTAAAATATTATATTTCTACTCCGTTCTTATCGCGATACTGAACAGCGCAGTTTTAAAATTTAAAACAGATGTATCAGATAATTAGCTGGAATTTCTAATCGAACAAAGAGTTAAAATATATTATTACGGTGTGAAACTGTTTTATAATTTTAAGTTTTAATTTAAATATATGGCCATAGTTAGAAAGTTCGGCACTTTTGGTGGTGTTTTTACTCCTTCGATACTTACTATCTTAGGTGTGATTATGTATATGCGTATGCCTATGATTGCTGGTGAGGCAGGATTATTCGGTGTACTCGGTATCATTCTTGTGGCGCATCTTATCTCTATTACCACCGGGCTTAGCGTATCTTCTATCGCAACCGATAAGAAGGTGAAGGAGGGAGGCACCTATTACATTATTTCCAGAAGTTTGGGTTTGCCAATCGGAGGAACCCTCGGATTGGCATTGTTTGTAGGGTTATCATTTAGCGTAAGCCTATATCTCATAGGTTTTTCCGAGAGTTTTCTTGGATACTGGGACCTTCCGATGGACATCAACCATATTCGAATAACCGGAACCCTTATTCTTCTGGCGGTAACTATTATTACCTTTATTAGTACCTCACTGGCAATCAAGGCCCAGTATATTATCATGGCAGCTATTTTTCTGTCTCTGCTTTCGATATTCTTTGGCAGGCATGATCTGGCACCGACATCACCTAACTTTTTCGGGGATGGTACCGGGGTTTCACTGATGGTTTTGTTTGGAATCTTTTTCCCTGCTGTAACAGGATTTGAAGCTGGTGTTTCCATGTCGGGTGATCTGAAGGATCCAAAAAAATCCATACCTCTTGGTACTATTTCTGCTATTGCTATTGGTTTGTTAGTCTATATTGGTTTGGCATTTTTCTTCGCTTATACGGTGGATGGAAAACTTTTAGCCACTGATCCCAAGGCATTGTTTAAGATATCTCTGGTTCCTCAACTTGTTATTGCAGGTATTTGGGGAGCCACTTTAAGTTCAGCCCTGGGCAGTATCCTTGCTGCACCAAGAATTTTACAATCTACGGCCCTGGATAAGATTACTCACCGTTTTTTTGCTCGCGGTACGGGGCCAGCTAAGGAACCCAGGAATGCTCTCCTGCTCACCTTTATTATTGCTGAAGCTGGTATTCTAATAGGAGAGCTGAATGTGATTGCCCGGATTGTCTCTATTTTTTTTATCACTACTTATGGTTTCCTGAACATGAGTGCTGCTTTTGAGTCACTGACAAGTGCTGATTTCCGTCCTTCTTTCAAAACACCTGCATGGGTAAGCATCGTTGGTTCCCTGGCTTGTTTCCTGGTTATGATACAGTTGGATTTCCCGGCTATGATTGGAGCAGTTGTTATTCTAGGCGCCCTCTTTCTTATACTTAAGCGGAGACAACTTGTACTGGAAACCGGTGATGCCTGGAGTAGTGTTTGGGCCACCCTGGTAAGAACAGGTCTACAGCGATTGAACAAATCAGCCCTTCATACACGCAACTGGCGGCCAAATATTATCCTGTTCTCTGGGCAGGATAAAGACCGGCCCCATCTGGTTGAACTTGCAAGAGCCTTTTGCGGCAGACTAGGCATGTATTCCGCCTTTGAAATTATTGAATCAAATGAACCAAGACTGGTTAAAGATAAATGGTATTATTCTTCTTTCGATAAGGATGATGAACTCCAGATTCATCAGCATAAGTGCCGGGATATTTACTCTGGAATGGATGAGATCTCCCGGGTATATGGTTTCCCGGGAATTGAACCTAACACAATTCTCATGGGTTGGAGTAGGAATGAAAAGAGTAAGGAGCAGTTTTTACGCTCCATCAGAAATTTTGAAGATAGTGACTTCAATTCCATTCTACTTAATTATAACTCTCTGAAAAAATATGGTAAAAAGAAAACTATTGATGTTTGGTGGAGTGGTTGGGGGAGCAATCTAACTTTCTGTATTTTCTTACTCCGGCATTTAACTTCTGCTGGTGACTGGAAAGATGCGCATATCAGATTACTGGTCATTAATACACTTCAGGATCAGGCGGGAGACCTTTATCAGGAACTGCAACAAATCCTCAACCAATTCCGGATCAGCTTCGAAATTAAAATAATTAACAACAGTATTGACGGATTACCAAAGCAGGAGATCATTTCCAGGGAATCTTCAAGTACCGACCTTACATTTATTGGCATCCCCGACAAGCAATACCAGCATATTGACCAGACATATGAGGAGGTTATGACCCTTTCTCAACATCTCGGGACCTTTATACTGGTGAACAGTTCTTCACGGTTTGAATCGTTTGACGTCAGATTAGACAATCAAAAGGGAGGAAAGGAAAATACTTTGCCTTCAGAACTTGAATTGCCCGAATTACATCCTTCAAAATATGGGATCATTAATGAGCAAATCAATAAAATAGATACCCAAGGACAGAAAGTGCTTGAGCTTTTCTTTGAAAAAACATTTGCACCAGTATTTTCAGAGTTGCAAATACTTACTAATGAAATACTAGCTGCAATGAATACAGTGTTTATTCAACTGGACAAATTGAAAGACCTTGATGATAAATACCGCAGGAGGAAAACTTTGATCAAAATCAAAAATGACTTTTATTTTCGGGCCAACCGGATTTTTACAGACCTTACTCAAAAAAAACTTGATACTCAAAAGAACGCACTGACAAACGGGATAAATTGGTTTATTGACCATCTCGACCAGGATCTTAAGAAATTCCCTTTAAAAATTTTAGTACCTTATGCAAAGGAAGATTTTATCCTTAAGAAAAATGATCCTTTCCGGCTAAAATACTTCAAAATCAGAAGACGTCTGACTCACCCCTTTTCAAGGAAATTGATTCCAGGAAACATTAAATATTTTGAAATCGCTAATTATTATTTACGAAATAACCGGCATTTCTTTCTTTACGATATTCTAAATGGGTTTCAGACTGATCTTTTTGTTCAATTGTCTGAAACCAGGGCACTGATTTTCTCTATTGACTCTTTCCTGGAGAACATTTTTACAAGGACTATGTCTGAAGATGAACTAAACGATATAGTCAGTACAGCCAAAAAAGATAATGAGGACAGAATAAATGCATTGATCTCTGGTATTAATCTTTTGCAGGTACAGTTAAGAAACCATCTCATGCTGGATTTTCGAAAAAATCTTCAGTTGATGAGCAATGATTTAGGAAAGGCT
>CAZKMG010000202.1:0-7019 GCA_964553465.1 uncultured Bacteroidaceae bacterium | reverse complement strand
AAGAATTCTGCCTGCTGCCGGGTTCCATCCCTCAAAATTTCATTTGCCAGGGTGAAAAAACCACCTCCCGGTCCAATATTAAAAAGACTTCCATCAACATGCTTTTTAACGCCAAGGGTCCTGGCCGGAATATCCCTTCCGACCCGATCCATATAAACACATGGCATATTAATCTGACCTACTTTTTCTTCAAGGGTCATTCTTCCGAGAAGATCTTCTACTCTCTTATCTATGGATTGTTTTGAATCCAGGTAGATGGGTTGTTGACTGAATGATATTGTGAAGATAAAAATCAGTAATCCCTGTAAAAAGACATTTTTAATGATAATTTTCATAGTCATTGGATTTTAATTTAAAAAGTTAGATTTAACGCGATGTGCGATTAAAACATATTCTAATTTATTTAAAAAATTAATACATTGATTTATAAGCATATATGAATATATTTCTGAACTCTGTGAAACCTTTCGTGGCCTTTGTGGTTAAATATTTTTACAACAATGTTCACAAAGAAAAAACACAAAGCACGCAAAACCTGATCATTACATTATTTCAATCGCACAATGCGTCAGATTTAATATTTTTATATATACGATATACGTGTGCAAACTTGGGCCTTTATATTCATTATGAATTTTAGGAGAAAAGCTATAAAGCATTTATCATTTCAAGTAAATTTGTAATTATTGCTTTCTCTGCGCCGGTTTTTACTCTTGTGGCTTGCACCTCGTATCCGCCAACAGGGTTAAATTTTGATCCTGAATCTTCTTTTCCTGTCTGAGGGTATGCATCTTCAGAAACCAAATAACCACAACTTCCATTGCAATGTGTAATTATAAATGTATTAGTATAAGGTGACAAGGTTCTCAATTTTACACCAATCTGATTAAATACTTCACCAGATACACCAGTGAAGATAATATTTCCAACCTTTAAAACAGACAAGCGAACTCTTAAAGAATCATTATGTAAATACTCAGGTCCTTTGAACCTGTCATTTTCTGAACTTTTTGACGGGAGGGAGATTATCCTTTGCGTGGCATTGATATATCCGAAAGAAGAGGAACTGACATTTTTCATCACACGGATTGATTCATTGGCGAGATCCTCACCAATTGCATCTTTACCGAAAGAGTAGGAACTATTGTCTTCGAAATCGATATGCGGGCCATAGATGGCATTAATATCTCCGGAAGCACCAACAAATACAGGAGCAATAAAATTATTCCCAAATTCTTTTTCGGCATAACGTGAAGCTGCACCAGGCCAATCACTCGAAATCAGATAGTTTCTGGGGCCAATGACAGCTGCGTGACTTGGCCAATTTATTAAGAGAGCAAGAGGATTACCCATTTTATCATCTACACGGACCACTCCAACCTCATGATCACAGGGAGCATATGGGTTCCTGCCCAGAATAATATTCCCGCTACCATCAGGGGCTCTGCGGCTTATATTCATTTGGCACTCGCCTTTACCAGCACCGATTTGAACAGGAACCATATTGGTGTAAGCCTTTTTGGTTACTTCAAGTACGTTTTTCTTTAGTTCCTTCACATAGGCAACAATATCCGGAGAGGAATCTTCATTGTAAACTAATATAACCGGACCACTATGGGTGTGTATGGCTGATAAAAAAATAAAATCTTTATTGATACCTGTTTCTTTAGAAATGAGGTCTGTACATTCCATCCAGAATGATTCGGAGATACCTATAACCTCTACCGAAATTAATACTGCAGTATTTACCCTGTCACTAAATACAATTGCCCTGACAAATAAATCATCATGAATCCCTTTAAAAGGTTCTTTCCTCATGCCAAATCCACTCATGGGAATTGGAGTTTCAGGAGTTATTTTAATTTTAGCAATACCTGCATACAGATCCTTTTCAACATCCGGAAACGCCTCACAATTAATCGATAAAAAAAATAAGCATGAAATTAAAATTAATATTACATACAATTTACTTTTAATCCTTGTCATATCTTAAGTTTTAAATTAGATTTTACATGAGATATATCTATTGGATTAAATTTGGATTATAAAAGAAACTTAACCCTAAACCAAAAACAAAGATAAATTTTAAGCTTATATTAACAAATCTAACCTCATATAAGCAGGGTTTATTTTAATCGGAAAAAGTTGCATGTATCAACAAGGCTATTAAGAACTAAGGACAGAATAATAATTGTGAATTTTATAATGAGCGCTGCCTGGAAGAAGGATTATTCAAAAATTTTTCAATTTCAAGATAAGAAACGGCTCCACCTACCGATGTTGGATCTGTAAGGTTGAACCTGGCAGAGGCATGTCCGATTTGGAGTATCAGTGCATAATCAAAACCCATATGAATGCCGAGCAGGCATCCTGCACAAAAAGCATCCCCTGCACCTGTTGATCCTTTTATTAATGTAGGATCAATAATAAACGAGGATTCTATTGCAACATTTTTTTGTGAGTTCATTAGAAGGGCTAATTCTGGTGAATGAATAATCACCAGGGAGTTTACCCCGTGATCAATTAAAAATTCAGCGGCTTCCATCAATTTTCCCATATTCATGGATTGATCAGAATCGCGGATTACCTTCCCGGTGATTCCTTCTGCTTCAACTTCATTAATAATTAAGTAATTGATATATTTTAAACAAGGTATTACTACTTTTTGAAATCTTTCATCTGATTCAGAAACCACATCCACTGATGTTTCAAATCCGCTTTTCTGAAGGTTATCCAGTATGCGTGCCGCTACCACCCAATAATGATCATCAGAGGAATCAAACTGATCTAATAACAGAAGATAGGCGAGATGAAATATCCTGGCATTACACTTTATTCTTTTCATTTGCTCAGGTCCAAATAAGGAATTAGCTCCCCTGAAATGGAAAAATGTCCTGTTCCCTGTCGGGATAACCGACATCACATCAGTTCTTGAAGTAGCCAGCAGGTTGGTACGAAACATATTAGTAAGATCAATATCAGATTTATTCAGTTCATTCAATATATAATCCCCATCCTGATCTATTCCAATTAGTCCTGTAGCAAATAATGGAATACCTGTTTCCATCTTTGCCAGGTCAACAAGCACATTGTTAGGCCCACCTCCAACCGATATAACTTCATCTTTAATAGTGACAAGCATCCCTTCTTTAGGGTAGTTGTCGATGAGTTTTATCCTGTCAACAATCCAGTTACCGCCGGAAATAATACCTTTTCTATTCATGGATTTCCGTTTTAGGGTTTTAAGTGTTCAGCTTCCTGGAAAATTCCCGGATATTCCTGCTGATTGAGATGGCAATATTTTACCAGTACTGAAGCAATTCCTTTATTTTTATATTCTTCTGTCAGGATAATATCATCTGCCAGCTGGTTTCCAGCAAAGTCTCTTGCTGAAAATGAACATCCGCAGATCAGGGCAGTTAAGATATTCTGATAAGGAAGGTCATTTAAATATGCTGATCTCATTGGAGCAATTAACCTGTCGTCAAAACTCATTTTTCGCTTCAAATCACAACCTACCCTGTAAATAGTATCACCCAAAGACCGGTTTTTAAACCTTTTTATTAAATCCTTAATGTGCACACGGATATGACCCATGCTGAATTCACCGGGATAGATTTTTTGTAAAACGTTTCCTGCTTCCGTCATCGTTCGATATACTTTATCCGACACTTCAGGTATTTCGAGGATTTCCCACATATAAATTTTTGATGGGAAATAAAAATTTCCATAATAGGCTGCTGAAACATGTCCCAGGTTATGGATAAAAAGTTTACGATCCACCCAGGCTTTCATATTTTCCTTAGCAGACAGACCATCAATTTTAGGGATCATATTTTTGAATCCCTTTGCATCAACGATCAGCGTATTATATGCTTCAGCATAAATCATCAAAGGATCTTCAAGGGTAATTTCAGGAGGCATCACAGGAACCATTTTTCCAATAGATGTTTCCACGAATCCTATCCTTTTCTTTATATCAATTCCATGCTTGACATAGCTTGCCAGGTATTTGTATAAAATTTCCCCTGCATTTCTTAAATTCTCTGCCAGGATCACATCTAAAGGAGCATTGATATTTTGTCTTTCACGCTCCATAATACTCAGGGCAATGACTCTGGCTACTTCAGGAAATCCTGCATTGCCCACGCAAATAGCGGCCAGGTTTGTGGTATTAAGGATATTTATGATCTTGTCTGTTTCAGATAAAACAATGCCTGAAACATTTGTTATCCATAATGTTTCTTCCTTCTCATCCTTGATGAGAACAGGATACTTTTTTCTATTGTTAAGGGATTGAATGAGGATTTCATTGATATCGATAAAAATTACTTCATATTCTCCCCGGCTAAAAAGCTGGCCTATAAAAGATCTCCCGATCTTTCCTGCACCAAAAACAACAATTCTTTTATCCTCCATACATGAACGATGGTCCCGCTTTTTACTTATCCTATCAATGTCCTCATAATATACCGGTCAAGTTCTTCGTAGTCCCTATCAGCACGGCATTTATCTATAAATGCATTATCGAGACTTCTTGAAATTTCCAGTAAGCGTAAAAATATCTCTTTACTGTTACTCAGGTGTTTGGTTGCTACTTCGTCTCTCTGGGTTCTCATTGCCTTAACATCCAGTCCGACCATTTCGCCATTCATACCATAGTTATGTTTATCCAGTATCCACACCTGGTTAAATGCCCGTCTCAGGTCTACGGAACCAAAGGATTTATCCTGGTCAAATTTCAGCCCGTTCTGATCATTCAGATGCACTGTCCATAATTTTTTAAGTGCCAGGGCAAAACCCATCTCATCACTTGGATCCAGACCAGCTAGGATTGCATGGGCACTTTCAATATTAACGCCAACCCTGTTATAATCTTTTGTCAGTGTTCCCAGGGCCAGGGCATGACCGATGGTGGGAATATAGCTTACATCTGCAGGTTCATTAGGTTTGGGTTCTATGCAAATTCGGATGCCCGGGTGATGGTCAAGCATTATATCAAGAGCTTCAACCAGTCGTTCAGTTGACACTTTACTGTCTTTTGCTTCCCGTATATATGTACCTTCCCTTGCCAGCCATAATACCAGGAGGTCAATTCCCAGTTCATGGGCGATACCAATGGAAATCTTTGATCTCTCAATGGCGTATTTCCTGCATTCAGGATCATTGGAAGTATATCCCCCATCAATGGTTCTTGGGTCTTCCCAGAGACGTGGTGCTACAAATTCTGCTTTTAATCCCTCTCCGTCCAGGATGTTTTTCAGTTTTTTTGCTTCTGCCTTTATTTCATTTGAAGACAGATCATTTAAATTCGGCACTGCGTCGTCATCATGAAACTGGACCCCGTCGAATCCAAGTGATTTATAAAATTTTAGTTTTTTCCAAAAATCAATTGATTTTCTAACAGCCGGTCCGAAAGGATCATCTCCTTCATGAATATTCCAAGGGCCAAATGAAAATGTATATTTACCTGCCATATTATATATTTTTAGTTAAAAAACTAAGATACAAATCTATTTTTGTTTTTATAAAGAATCCATTATTTTAATATCCATCCCGGCCGAATATTATTTTACCGGGAATCGATCATATTTTACATGATTAAATGTACTTTAATTCAGAAAGGGGATAGGATGATTCTTTGGAAATATAATGAATTTGAACATTTACTTCCATGTTACCAATGAGTTTGGAGTTTGGATGCCATCAGCTGCAGGTGGGAGATTATCCCTGTATCTAACCCACATATCCTTTGAGAAAGGATCCCATGCTGTTCCCTGTCTGGCCCAATCTGCGCTATAATCTGCACCGCGTGCTTCCTTGATTATTTTTATAAATTCTGTATCATCTTCAGTCATCCAGCGGTCAAGGTATACAAAGAAAGCATCATGATTCCAGAATTTTTCTGCATGCATGATCCTGGCTGCAAGGCCTTCAGCTACCCATGTGTTACTGGTACAGCAACGGCGGTAACTTTCGCCTGTATTGCCTTTCCACTCAGCGGGGGGTAAATGTTCATAAGCGCCCCAATCCGGGTATTTAGGATGGCCATTCTTGCCAACATGTCCGGCCCAGACAACATTCGCCCCGGTCCAGCAATGATCAAACATCGTCTGTGTATCTTCACTGAAACGCAGATATGGATACTTTTTTTCAGGCTGCTGCATTTCACTGTCGCCAAGCAGTATCCCGGCAAAAATAATAGGCCATTTGCGTCCGTTTGCATGTCCACCGAGTGCATTCCAGACAGGAGGCTGGGCTCCTTGTCCGGCTATACCCCACAAATCAATCCCCACCTGGATAAAATTGATAAGGAGAGAATCTTTCTGCTCAGGAGGGAAATCCATACAAAGTAAAAGGCTTGCTATTCCTACTGCCCGGGAAAAGTGGGCGCCATAAACCGGCATATTTTCTACCGGAGCCCCAAATTCATCCATGATAAGGTCAATCCATGGCCTCTGAAACCATTTTGTCACATCCTGTATTGTAAAATAATCATCACTTCCACCCTGATGACATTTAAATGTAATTCCCTCAGAAGACAACTTTGGCAACAGATCTTTTTTTAAGTTGCGGGCAAGGAATATTTTTTTGGATGTACCGGAATATGAAGGTCGGAATGCATCATCAGGTACAGCCTTACTTAAACATGTTAAAACTGCAATCGTACGAACAGGACTCCGCTGATCACTGGTGGTTCGCCATAACATTGGTTTCATGGAATGAATTTCTTCAAGACTGACAGAGGAAAGAAGGGAACTTCCGGGTGTCAGCTTAATTGGAGGAGTAAGAAACAGTTTTGGATCATATCTGCCGAAGAGTATACGGTCATCGAAACCAGCTTTGTTACTGATACCTGATGGGTTCAGACAAGAACCATTTCTGCCATCTTCAGGTTTCGGCGTTATAGCAGAAACAGTAACCGGCCCTATAACATAATAGTCGCCATTCACAAACTGACCAACCTGGGCAGGCTTTTCAAATGTCCAGGTGATGCCATACTGAGTAACACTTTTTTT
>CAZKMG010000201.1:0-7024 GCA_964553465.1 uncultured Bacteroidaceae bacterium | reverse complement strand
TGTATCCCCGGTAATTTCAGTATTGATAATGTATTAAGGTTCATCCAAAAATATCAGAGGATCAGAATTGTTAAAAGATAAAATATCAATTTCAGATCCTGACCTGAAATTTATATTATGGTTGGCGAAAGATGTACTGTAACTATTTATTATTAGGATTTAATAAAGAAGCATATTAATTTAGGCTTTAAGTAGGACAGACTATCCAGCCTTTGAAATAGGAATAATGATGCATGTGACTTCCTCGTCAAGGAAATTTTTCTAAATCGAACAGGTCAAAAAGGGTAGGAATATATCCAAATCACCTCATATTACAGGAATATTCCATTAAATAGTAAGTGAACAAATATATTCTTAAGAAAGCCACATGTTCTAAGAATAAAAGCATAATTGCAACAATATTAGAAAAATGAGGAGTCTATTATCCCTCTAAAATAAATTTTACTATGATAATACTTCCATGCTACAATATTAATTTTAAAAAGAAAGCACAAAAAATCATATAAATATTTGAAAGCAAAGATCTCGTGAATGGAAGTATGGCTTCGCTGACCCCTTCGCGGTTTATGAGACCAATAAATTAACTAAACTATTTTCTTATGAAAAAAACAAAATTAATAGAAATACAATGGCCGGAATTTGATAAAAAAGTAGAACTAGTTGACATTAGTTTGAAAGAATTGGAGGAACGCATTTCAAAAACTCGTACAGTAATGGAAAATCGGGGACTTACCCATCTTGTTATCTATGGTGACAGGGAACATTTTGCCAATTTGTTATACCTGGTAAATTTTGATCCCAGGTTTGAAGAAGCGCTGCTAATACTGGATCTTCATAATGATCCACTTTTATTAGTCGGGAATGAATGTGTTGGACATCTAACTGCCAGCCCATTATTTAATGCCAAAAAGTTGAGGTATGAACTATATCAGCCATTTTCGTTATTGAATCAACCCAGAGGGGATAGTCGTTTTTTAAAGGAAATATTCATTTCAGAGGGAATTAATTCCAAATCCAGGATAGGTTGTGCCGGTTGGAAATATTTTTCAGATCATGAGCACCCTTTTTCGGTTCATGCAATTGAAATACCAGGTTATATTGTCGATACACTCAGGGAAGTATGTAATTACGAAAATGTCATTAATTCAACCGACATTTTTATGCATCCCGGAACTGGTCAGAGGTCAAAATGTTCTGCCTCTGAAATAGCATTATTTGAATTTTCCAATGTAATGGCATCAGAAGGAATGAAAAACCTAATTTTTAATATTGAGGAGGGGAAAACAGACTTTGAATTAATAAATTACTTCAACTATTCCGGTTATCCTTTAAATTGCCATATTGGAATGACTTTGGGAGGAAATAAACATATTGGACTCTCTAGTCCAGGAGGTTATTTCGTTAAAAAGGGTGATCCTTTTTCTGCAAATTTAGGGTATTGGGGTAGTAATATTTGCAGAGCAGGATGGATCGCAAAAAGTGAGAAAGATTTACCCAGCCATGCTGTGGGATATATTGATAATTTTGCCGGGCCATATTTCTCGGTTATGGGGGCGTGGTTTAAAAACCTTAAAATTGGTGTAAAAGGAAAAGTAATTGCTCAATTAATTGACGATAATTTACCTTATGGAGAATTTGGTATTTTCTTGAATCCGGGTCATCTTATACATTATGACGAATGGCTAAGTTCACCAATATATAAAGGTTCGGAAATTGAGATTCAATCAGGTATGTATTTTCAGGTTGATGTAATCCCCAAATCTGATAAATACTACTCAACACGGATAGAAGATGGAATAATCATTGCTGATAGTACATTGCGACGGGAATTGCAGGTTAAATATCCTGAGGTGTATAAGAGATGTTTGAATCGAAGAGATTTTATGATGAATACCCTTGGTTTTGAATTACCAGATGAAATATTACCATTATCAAATATTCCGGCAATAGTAAATCCATTCTTTTTAAGTCCCGAGTTAGTGTTTTCCCTGGAATAATAACATGAAGGGTATTGGATCTATAAAAACCTCTATATAAAAATTTGTAATTCTGCGTGATGTGCAATAGGATGCACAACGCGTTAAAAATGCTTTATCTATGAAAGGAATTGCACAATTTCTATTATAGATTGTTTTTTTGAGATATTAAAATTATGATATAACTTTAACTGTTTTCATTTCATTATTTCATATTCAATTTTACCAGGTTTTCAGGTAGTTTATATAGAATTCTGTAGCAATATACTCTTGGTGAATAATCAGCATAAATTATGTTGATTAATATAAGCAGGTTTGGTTATTTATAATCCTGAGGTTTTCATTGAAATAAATCTTTAATCGAAAAAAGATGAAAAACTTTTTAATTTTATTGATTTTAACAGGATGTGCTATCAGTTATTCCTGCAAAAAAGATGAAGTATCTGAGCGCTTTAGTTTATTGACAGGCCCTATCTGGGTATCCGACAGTTTGCTAGCGAATGGGGTTGATGCCAGTGGACCAGGTGGAATCCTGGAGAAGTTTAAAGGAGATGCAAAATTTAATAAGGATGGAACAGGCTATTTCGGGAATTATACCGGCACCTGGGATTTTGCATATAATGAAACTGAAATTACAATTTATTCTGATTCGCTTCTCTTTGCCTTAACCACCCAAATAGTTGAATTAACTAAAGTCTCGTTAAAAGTTACGACTGCTTTTCCTACTGCTAATCCACAAGCTCCGATTCATATCAGGATGACATTTAAGGCGAAGTGATGCGTCCAAGTCTCGTGGTTTTAATATTGTATTTATGCGCCAACATATTTGGAGCCGATACAACGAGTATTATCAGGGGTAAAGTATTTGATAATAATACTCTTGAGCCGCTCCTTGCAGCAAGTGTTATATATGGAAAAAATCAGGGCGTTATCACAAACAGAGAGGGTTATTATGTTATAAGGGTATTTCCTGGAAATGTTAGTCTGACATTTCAGTATATTGGATACAAGTCTGTCACAAGAATGATCCATCTGGGATCAAATGATACCATTGAATTAAATATTGGATTGGAGCATGCATTATCACAGATTGATCAGATCGTTGTTAGTGCGGATAAGACGGAACGTAAGATTTCAGATTTAACCGTTTCGGTAAGTGTCATCAAACCGGAGGCTTTGTCGCAAAACCACATCACAAATGCCCAGGAATTAATCAATAAAACTTCAGGGATTGAAATTCTGGACGGTCAGGCTTCTATCAGGGGAGGGAGCGGATTCAGTTATGGGGCTGGAAGCAGGGTTCTTGCTCTAATTGATGGCATGCCTGTAATAGCCGCTGATGCTGGAAATATTAAATGGCAATTCCTCCCTCTTGAGAATATTTCTCAAATAGAAATCATCAAGGGAGCCTCTTCAGTTTTATATGGTTCATCCGCATTAAATGGTATCATTAATTTTCGCACAGCTGATGCAGATAAAGTGCCACATACTCAATTTTTCACTGAGGCAGGTTTCTACGATAGCCCAAAACAAAAAAAATGGAAATGGTGGGATTCCCCAAGGTTTTTTAACAGCGCCTCCTTTTCGCACCTTCGAAAATTGGGCAACACCGATATTGCTATTGGGGGTATTATCTTAATGGATAAAGGTTACAGAAGACTAAACGATGAAAAACTGGGGAGATTGGATCTGAGCCTGAAACACTTTAATAAAAAACTGAATGGGCTTTCATATGGAATAAAACTGAATAGTGGTTTGACACTTAAAACGGATTTTATCCTTTGGGAAGATGCCGAATATGGGGCCTTAAAGCAAAATGAATCCACGGCTACGGAACTGCATGGCAGTTTTTTGGTAATAGATCCCTACATCACTTTCAAAAAGAATGAACATTTTCAACATGATTTGCGTATCCGTTTCCAATCCACACAAAATAAATTTCCGGACGGGAGCCAAAATAATAGTGATGCACTTTCTTTTTTTACAGAGTATCAATTTAGAAGAAAATTAACAAAATTCATCTTCCTGAATGTAGGAGTTTCGGAAAATTACAGCAGGATTATATCAGCCTTTTACGGTGACCATACAGGTCTGAATTTAGCTGGTTTTTCACAATTTGAAATAATACCTGTTGAAAGACTAAAAATTGTCGCAGGTCTGAGGCTTGAACAAAACTCCCTTGATCAGATTCGAGATAAAATAGTACCAGTTATACGTACGGGGATTAATTACAGGATTAAAGACTATACTTATCTCAGGGCTTCATTCGGACAAGGTTACCGATACCCTTCCATTGCCGAAAAGCATGCTTCAACAAGTCTTGGTTCGGTAAAGATTTATCCAAATCCTGAAATTACGGCTGAATCAGGTTGGAATTCAGAACTAGGTATTAAGCAGGGTATATTGAAAGGTAATATGAATGGATTTGTTGATTTGTCAGCATTTTATTCTCAAAATAAAGGTCTTATTGAATATTTATTTGGATTGTATCCTGATCCTGTCACAGGCGTCTTCGATCTGGGTTTTAAAGCTACCAATGTTGAACAATCACGAGTATATGGATTTGAACTGGAAGGAATGGTAAACAAGTTGATGGGACCATGCAATACAACAATCAGCGGAGGTTATATTTTTATGTATCCTGTTCAATTTAATCCGATAACAAAAAAAAATACAGATGTATTCTTAAAATACAGAAGGAAACATTCGGGGAAAATCAGCCTGGATACTGAATATAAAAAATTTGAGCTGGGATTTAGCCTGTTTGTTAAGTCAAAAATATTAAATATTGATGATGTTTTCCTGGATGAGCTTACCAGGGAAAGTTTCCTGCCAGGATTTTACGAATACTGGACGAATGATAATAAGGGATATTTTTTAATGGATGGAAATTTGGGATATAATTTTAATAAAAGATATATATTGTCACTGAACATCAAAAATATTACCAATAAAGAATATATGGGTCGTCCGGGGGATGTCAGGCCACCAAGAAGTTTTAGTATCAGGTTTACAGGGAAAATCTGAAATCTACATTAATACTTAATTACGTTAGGGCTCTAAGGAATAAAATTCATTATTCTGAAATTTCGATAACGAAGGAAAATCCTGACATTTTTGTACTATTTCCAGTCAAATTGACGGACTTTTTAATTTATCCTTACAAAATTGCGGCTTGAAACACTTAATTTGTTAAGAAAATTATAAAAATCCTGTTTGATATTCCTTTGGCTTCAATCTTGTCATTTCCTGTATAACCTAACAGAGGAGGTCATCATGGATAGTTTTTCGGAAATAATTGTGAATGCAGTTGATAAGGTCAAGAATGCAGTTGTTAAGATTGATAAATATTCTAATATCCGGGGTAAGGAAAGACTTACCGGTTCAGGTTCAGGATTTGTATTCTCAAGCGATGGACTAATTCTTACCAATGCACATGTGATCGAAAATTCTCATCTTCTGGAGGTGTCTCTGTTAGATGGAGATAAATTTAGAGGAGAGATAATAGGTAAAGACAAAGACACTGATTTAGCCATAATTAAAATATTTGGTTCCGGATATATTCCGGCAAGATTGGGTAATTCAAATAATCTTAAGATAGGTCAGCTCGTAATTGCCATCGGAAATCCTCTGGGATTCCAACATTCGGTCTCGGTGGGGGTATTAAGCGGAGTTGGACGAACCATGCGCACTCCCAGTGGTCATTTAATAGATAATATTTTGCAATCTGATGCTGCATTGAATCCAGGGAATTCAGGAGGCCCTATGATTGATACTAATTCAGAGGTAATTGGTATTAATATAGCAATTATTCCAAGTGCACAGGGATTGAGTTTCTCGATAGGGATTGATACAGCAAAAGAAATTGCCAAATATTTAATTAAGGATGGGAAGGTGATCAAAGCTTTCCTGGGATTAATGATACATGAAATTGAAATCCATCCAAGAATAATAAACTTTTATGGGCTTGGTTCAAAAAAGGGTATTATGATCACAGGTGTGGAAAACTCATCTCCTGCAGCTCGTGCAAAATTGCAAGAAGGAGATATCATTATCGAATTAGAGGGAGATCCCATCACAAGTTCGGCAGATCTGACTAAACATTTAACCGGAGGTGAACTTATATTTAAACCGACAAAAATGAAAATAATACGACAAACTAAAATAAAAGAAATTGATATTTTTCCAATTGAACGTCCTGCAGCTTAGAATAATTTATCAGTTTGTCTTATTATCAGATATCTCTTCTAAAACTGAAGAAAGGAGAGTAGAACCAAATATAATTTGAAAACGAAATGTGGCTGGCGAAAGAAACGAAATGATTTATTAAATAATAAACAAGATACCAGCCCGTTTCTATTTATATTTCTTCAATCAGGAGCTTGCGCCATCGGACTTTAATACCCCCTCCTTCATGGATCTGAAGGGCAATTGAGCCATTCCCTTGACCGATTTTTTCATCCCTGAAATCAACCATAGGAACCCCATTCAGCCAGGTTTGTACCCGGTCACCTTCAACCCGTAAGCGCATTTTATTCCACTTACCAGGTTTCAGAATGTCTTCTTTTTCATCAGGTATCCTGACCAGCCAGCCACGTCCATAAGATTCATAAATTCCCCCGGTATCCTGTCCTTTTGGAGCAACTTCACATTGCCAGCCAGATATTTTTGTTCCATCAATGGTGGAACGAAAAAATACACCGCTGTTTCCATTGCTTTCCTGCAGAAATTCAACTGTCAAATCGAAATTTTTATAAAATTTATTTGTCGCCAGGTAACCATATTTCTTATCCGGTCCGCTCTCACAAACCAGCTGCCCTTTATCCACATACCATTTTTCAGTACCGTATATTGTCCAACCGGTTAGGTCTTTGCCGTTAAATAACGATTGTTTTTGTGAAGGTAAAATAAAACTCAGCAGTAGCATGGAAGCTAGGATTGGGATATAAAAATTTTTCATCCGTAAATAATTTATTATTAAAGGTCGGATGTCACTCGCATGTAAGATTTTCATCCATATTTGTGTTTAACGAACATGCTCGTTTCAT
>CAZKMG010000200.1:0-7025 GCA_964553465.1 uncultured Bacteroidaceae bacterium | reverse complement strand
CCCTAAACACTAAATTCATTTCTGACAAACTTTCCTGAAAGCTCCCAGTCGATTTTAGCTTCCCTGAATGTATTATCTGATTTTAATGAGCTGCGAATATCTATCCACTTAGTATTAATACCTTCTTCGCAAAGATAGTCGGCAACAATGGTTGTTGATATCAGCTCCCCGAAACAAACAATCTGGTCGTAATCAAAGTCATAATCCTGACCTGGTTCAGTTTTGATCTTTTGCTCAAGTTCATTAAACAACTTGTTTACTTTGATATAAACTATATGTAAAGGATCCGAAAACAGATCCTTCAGAATGAAAAGATGATAATCTTTAACTTTTCTAACAGCATTTACCACTCCCTGTTTCTTATTAAAATACAAATCAACAACTTCTTCCAATGCGTTGGTGGTCTTGCCCATGGCGGAAACTACCACTAAAAGTTGATTTTTACACTGTCTTACAATATCTGCCAAATTTCTAACAGCATCTGCACTCTTTATCGATGCACCGCCAAATTTATAAACGAACATTATTTTATCTAAATTTTTTATCCTTTTTGTCCCTGCCATCAGTTAGCCATTCAAGATTGAACCGGGCAAAACTTATTTTTTCATAAATCTTTTCTTCCCCCTGCTCGTAAAGGATTCCTACCGATCCATCCGGAAGCACCGCCATACTGGAATAAGCTGATGGCCCCTCACGCAAGGTTTTTGAATATTTCCATGTCTTTCCTTCGTCATAACTTATGCGTATAGTCATATTCTGCCTTCCCTTTGTGCTTGCAGGGTTTGAAAAGAGAATCCTATTTTTGGAAAATCCGTCCGGTTGTGAAGAATATCTGATAAAACTTGCCTGGCAACCTGATCCTGGTTCAGGCAGGGTAGTATCATCCACCATCACATTCCAGGTAAGACCTAAGTCCTTTGAAATAGAATACATTCTATGACCTTTTTTGACCGTTTGCCTCATATTCATCATCAATGTACCATCTGTAAGTTCAACAATCTGTGGTTCAACATTATATTCACCAATAGATTGTCCAATTTCCCATGTATTTCCATGATCATCACTATATATTATCTGGCATCCGTTAATATTCCCTTTCAACCGGCTTGAATAGGTTGGAACAATAAGTTTTCCATCTTTAGTCTGAATCCCATTTCCAGGAGCGGACACAATAAAGTCCCAGTCAGGCTTTTTCAAATAGTCCAGGCTGATTGGTTCTGACCAGTTTTCTCCATCATCAGTACTTTTTATGGCATAAAAATATATTTTCCTGTACCGGTCGTAATCATCAGCTGTCTTGAAATTCTGAAGCATACTTATTTCAAAATCCTCTGTTGGAACAATATAATCAAAAAAGACCCAGATTGTTCCAGTTTCCTTATCTTCTAACAGACATGGGTCACCAGCAGCTTCCTGCCCGGGATAATTCGCAATAATTTTAATCGGAGTCCAGGTCTGTCCCAAATCAAAACTTCGTTTCATCGCCAGGTCAATATTGTTGGGTGCATCATTCCATCTTTCGATCCGTGCATCGGCAATGGCAATCAGGGTTCCATTTTGTGTGGCTATAAGTGCAGGAATCCGGTAAAATGCGGAACCTTCTGTTCCACTTATAAAAATATCCGTTTTCTCAATTAAACTTTTATCAGGTGAGCAACATGAAATTATTGGAATAATAACGATAAAAAGAAAAATCTTCTTCATGAGAACAAATTTAATTATAGTTAGATGTTTAATTATTATCTGGATTAAAATATATTATTATCTATTTATTATAATAGTAATACAACGCATTTTGGGATTGAAATAATATAGTTAACAGGCTTTGTGTGCTTTGTGTTTTTTCTTTGTGAACTTGTTGGTAAAAATATTTAACCACAAAGTCCATGAAGGATTCCACAGAGTTCACAAAGACGTTCATATATGCTTATAAATCAATGTATTAAATTTTCAAAATTTTTAAATAAATTAGGATATGTTTTAATCGTATAACACGTTAATAAGGTATTTTTAAAACAGTCAGTATATTTATTTACTAAAATTTAGTGAGTTAAATTTCAAATAAACTTTTTGATAGAAATATAGAATTTTTTATTGAATAATAAAACAAAGCCTTCTAACCAGTAATAGCTTAAATTTCTGTTGTACCATTTATAAGACATCAAATCCAGGTACTTTATGTTTAAACTCTCTTTATTATTTTACCATACATCCTTGATAACATATTCACGGATAATCAGATACAAACATCCCCTAAATCCATTTTATTTACTCTTTTTTATTACTTTTGCCGGTGAATTAACGAGGATGATTGAGGGATTACTTAAGGATCATTTAGGTATACTTGAAATTTCCGGACTTTTAAAGGAACCGGCGGGTAATCTTTTGCATCTGAAAGGGCTTTCATCATCATCCAAATCCGTTTATGTACATAGTATAATTACAAAAGTTAAAGGTGTCCACCTTATCCTCCTCGGCGATAAGGAAGAAGCTGCTTATTTTTATAATGATCTGACTTCTCTTGACGGCCCTGAGAGAACTTTTTTCTTCCCTTCATCTTATACACGTTCCATCCAATTTAAGAAGTCGGATGAGGCAAATATCATAAGCAGGACCCAGATACTGAAAAGACTCAGTGAAAGACATCCTTCCAACTTTATCGTTTCTTACCCTGAGGCTGTGATTGAGAAAGTAATAAGTCGAAAAGGACTCAAGGAGAATACATTTGAAATAATCGAGGGAGACAAGCTTAACCGGGAATTCTTACGGGAACTGCTTGACGCCTATTCATTCGAACTGGTTGATTTTGTTTATGAACCTGGTCAATATGCTTTACGGGGAAGTATCATCGATTTTTTTTCATATTCATCTCCCCTTCCTCATCGGATCGACTTTTTCGGTGATGAAATTGAATCCATCCGTACTTTTGAGATTGAGTCACAACTATCTGTTAATAAGGCTCATAAAGCAATACTAATACCTAATATACAGTGGGAAAAAGAACGAAAAGTGCAACGAATATCGATATTTGAATTTCTACCTGAAAATACTTGCTTGTGGGCCAACGACCTGAATCTAGTATTTAAAAAAATGGATGAACTTTATAGCAAAACCGAGATTTACGACCCACAAGACGCAAGCCTCGTAAAAAAGGAAGTGATCATAGATTCCAATGTAGCTCAAAAAGATATTGCCTCATTTAATAAAGTGGAATTTGACACACATAATTATCTTGATTCTGTTAAAAACTGGGCCTTTAAAACATCTCCTCAACCTGTATTCAATAAGAATTTTGACATGCTGGTTACTGACATCCGGAAAAGAAAAGAGGAGGGATTTACAGTTTTTATCCTTTCCGAAAATGAAAAGCAGATTGAGAGGTTGCAGGATATTTTCAGAGAAATTGATAAAAATCTGACTTTTACACCCTATCTGAAGACTCTTCACGAAGGGTTTATTGATCATGATCTGAAAGTTTGTTTATATACAGATCATCAGATTTTTGAGCGTTATCATAAATTCCAGATCCATGACCGTTACAATAAAAAGGAGTCAATAAGCTTAAAGGAACTTACCGGACTTAATCCCGGAGATTATGTTGTTCACATTGATCATGGTATTGGTATATTTGGCGGGTTGGAAATTATTGAAATAAATGGTAAAAAGCAGGAATCAGTGAGGCTGGTGTACAAAGATAAGGATGTATTGTATGTTAGTATCCATGCGCTTCACAGGATCTCTAAGTATAAAGGGAAGGAGGGAGAAGTGCTGAAGCTGTATAAGTTAGGTACCGGAGCCTGGCAAAAGTTAAAGCAGTCGACCAAGAAGAAGGTTAAGGATATTGCCGAGGAGCTAATAAAATTATATGCTATCCGGAAGCAGCAAAAAGGCTTTGCTTTTAGTCCTGACACTTACCTGCAGAGGGAACTTGAATCCTCCTTTATTTATGAAGATACACCTGACCAGCTCAAAGCTACGACCGACACCAAGGAAAGTATGGAAGCCGAGTTCCCGATGGATAGACTTATCTGTGGGGATGTTGGCTTTGGGAAGACAGAGATTGCCATTCGTGCAGCTTTCAAAGCTGTAACCGATTCAAAACAAGTGGCGCTGCTTGTTCCCACAACTATCCTGGCTTTTCAACATTTTAATACCTTCAGGGACAGGTTAAAAGTATTCCCCTGTTCAATTGATTACATAAGTAGATTCAGGAAACCGGCAGAGCAAAAAATTATTCGGGAAAAGCTGGAGAAAGGTGAAATTGATATTATCATTGGAACTCATAAGCTTGTGGGGAAGGAAATTCAGTTTAAAGATCTCGGGTTATTGATTGTTGATGAGGAACAGAAATTTGGTGTGAGTGTAAAAGAAAAGCTGAGAAAATTGAAATTAAATGTTGATACACTTACCCTCACTGCAACTCCAATTCCACGTACGCTCCAGTTTTCTCTTATGGGAGCAAGAGACCTTTCAATTATTAATACACCACCACCTAACCGGCACCCTATTTTCACAGAAATTCACACTTTTAATGAAGAAATCTTTAAAGAAGCCATTGAGTATGAGGTCAGCCGGGGGGGGCAGGTTTTTGTAATCAACAACAGAATACAGAATATCAAAGAAGTTAAGGAAATGATTAACAGGATCTGCAAAGGAGTTCGTACTGTTGTTGCCCATGGACAAATGGAAGGCGATATCCTGGAAAAGGCAATGCTTGGATTTATCCAGGGAGATTATGATGTGCTTGTTGCAACTGCGATCATAGAATCAGGCCTTGATATCCCAAATGCCAACACTATTATTGTTAATAACGCACATCAATTCGGACTGAGTGATCTGCATCAATTAAGAGGCAGGGTAGGTCGGTCCAATAAAAAAGCATTTTGTTATCTTATTTCTCCTCCACTTGATGTCCTTACTCCCGAAGCGCGTCGCAGGCTAAAAGCCATAGAAGAATTTGCTGAACTGGGCAGTGGGATCAGTATTGCTATGCAGGACCTTGACATCAGAGGAGCAGGTAATTTGCTGGGAGCAGAGCAAAGCGGATTTATTGCTGATATTGGATTCGAAACTTATCAACGTATCCTGAATGAAGCCATCCAGGAACTGAAAGAGAATGAATATAAGGAAGTGTTTGAAAAACCTGTCGTGAGGGATATTGATAAAACTTATTATTCTAATGATTGTCAAATAGATACAGATCTTGAGCTACTCTTCCCCGACTATTATATTAATAACGTCAGCGAGAGAATCCGGTTATACAAGGACCTTGACAATATTACTGATGAAAACGACCTTCTATTATTCAAAGAAAATCTTAAAGACAGATTTGGGCCACTACCCCCTCAAACTGAAGAATTACTTGATGTGGTCAGGCTTCGTAGAAAAGCAATGAAACTTGGAATAGAAAAAATTATTATGAAGAATGGATACTTAATTACCTTTTTTATAACCGATCCTGCATCAGATTATTATTCATCACAAACTTTTTCAAGCTTACTCAATTTTGTTCAGATTAAAGGCAGATATGCAAGTATGAAGGAGGAGAATGGACGCCTTAGTCTGAAAATCCAGGGTATTAAAAGCATAAGCCAGGCAAATGAATTATTAGATTCAATATTAAACTGATCTTCATCGTAATATTATTACCTTTGCAACCTCAAAATCCGATTGATCACCAGTGAATACCTATGAATACCTGTAAATACAAACCATTTTAAAATTACCAAGCTTTCATGAACCTTGTAATTGATCACGGTAATACAACAGTAAAATTTGCTGTTTTTTCTAGTTATGAAATGATTGATCGGATAGTAGAAGATGATCTGAGTATCAATACTTTGAAAAAGATTTTTAAACAATATAATTCCATCGACAGGGCTATACTTTCCTCCGTCAGATTACTTAATCGTGAAATTATCCTGACCCTGGAAAATCATTTGAAATATTTTTTGATTCTGGATGCAAATACTTCAATCCCTTTGAAAAATAGCTACACTTCAAAAGATACACTGGGTTATGACAGGATAGCAGACGCTGTTGGTGCGCATACTATTTTCCCGGGAAAGAACGTTCTGGTAATTGATATTGGTACTGCTATTACATACGATCTGGTGACTTCTGAGGGTGAATTTTCAGGAGGTAATATTTCACCAGGAATGGAAGTTCGATTTAAAGCATTGAACCAATTCACTGGTAAACTCCCCCTCGTTGATCCCCAGCCTGAGTTTCCAATGCTTGGGAAAAGCACTCATGAGGCTATTTTATCAGGGGTTATAAAAGGAATTATCTTTGAAATGGAAGGATATATTCATGAGATTACATATAAATATCCCGACCTAAAAGTTGTTTTAACAGGTGGTGACGCTAAATTCTTTGAAAAAACTTTAAAAAATATCATCTTTGTGGATTTAAATTTAACCTTATCAGGACTTAACCGAATTCTGGAATATAATGCTAAATAACTTAAAATTCGTATTAACCGGACTCTTTTTCCCGGCTATTCTTGTTACAGCACAAGTGAACACCGGGTCGCCGTATTCCAGATTTGGACTAGGTGAAATCAGACAACCTGGATTCACTTCCAACATATCAATGGGTGGTGCCGGAATTGCTTTAAGGACTTCTAACCTGATTAATTATATAAATCCAGCTTCCTATAGTGCATTAGATTCATTGTCGTTTATATTTGATTTTGGAGTAAATAGCTCATCAACAAAATATTACACTAATGAAGCAGAATCCCAATTGAATAATTATAATATTGATCATATAGCCATTGCATTTCCTATAACTAAATGGTGGAAATCGGCAGTTGGGGTTACACCATACAGTTCAATAGGATACAATATAAAAGTTCAAAATCTGATTCCTGTTATTGGAGTCACTGATTATTACTACCAGGGAGATGGAGGATTGTCCAAGTTTTTTATAGGAAACAGTTTTAATCCGTTATCCCGATTGTCACTTGGATTCAATTTAAGCTATATATTGAATCCAGTCTAGAGATTTATGGAAGAGATCCG
>CAZKMG010000199.1:6748-7040 GCA_964553465.1 uncultured Bacteroidaceae bacterium | reverse complement strand
CCTGAATATGTGAGATTTCGTTCCCAATGGCGCTCTTTACTCTTTGTTTTACTGCACCCATCATAACCGCAATGGCAAATAATCCACCAAAGAGGCCGATAATAAAAGCTGTTATCACCACCCCGCTTCTAATCTTGTTCCTCCAGACATTTTTCCAAGCTATTGACCAGATCATAATGTAAACTTTTTAGTATTTATTAGGCTCTTAGAGCATTAATTTCTTTTAATCGAATTACAGTTTTATCCCGTAGTTTTTCTAATCCTTTTATTTCTTTCATTGCTCCAGTCTTCC
>CAZKMG010000199.1:0-6738 GCA_964553465.1 uncultured Bacteroidaceae bacterium | reverse complement strand
AAGAAAAAATCAGAAGGACAACCAGAGATTGTCCAATAAAATAATTTGATTGAAAAGCAAAAGGCATCACCGGTTCCATCCCATACTGTTCAAACATTGCGGTATATTGTTCGTTGAATTGAATAGGAAAAGCCCTGAAATATAGGATAACTGGAATACTACCGATTACTCCGGATATGATCCCAATGAAACCGATAAGAAACATTTCAAAAGTCACCAGGAGTCCCAGCCTGATTTTTTGCATACCCACTGCCACCATAACACCGAATTCACGTTTTCTTTCCGTTGTCATCATTATCAGCGTACCCAGTACTCCAAACCCAACTATCATATAAAGCAGTCCAAGCATAAGGTAACCGCTTCCCTGGTCAGATTCGATCAGTTGCACTATCTCCGGATTTAAATCCTTCCATGACATCACTTCATACTGTGAAGGATCAGTCATTGATTTTATTTCCTTTACAGTTTGATCAAGATACCGGGATTCACTGATATTGATCACCAGGGAGGTTAATTTGTTTTCTGCATTAAAAAGGTATGTGGCATCGTTAATAGTTAAGAAAATCAAGCGCCGGTCGAGTTCAGGATTAGGCATTCTGATTATTCCTTTCACTGGAAAAACACCTGCAGCTGTCACCCCCTGGAAACCCTGACTCAGCAAGGTAACGGTATCATTTACAGAAACATTGAGAAATTCAGCGAGACGCTGCGATACAAGTGCTCCGGGAGAACCTTGTTGCAAGTATGAGCCCATAACTATTTTATTTTCGGGATCTGTAAGTTGTTTTTCCTTCTCCGGATCAATTCCAACCACAAGGACACCTTTAGTCTGATTTCCTGTAGAGGCCAGAGCAAAGGATTCAAAACGCGGAATAACACCACTCACATTTTTAACCTTGCTGATCTTATTTATAAGCTCTTCATTATATTCAAATGAATTATCCAGGGTAGGATCATCCCAATAACCATTTTTATGAACCTGGATAAAACCGGAATAGGCTTTAATAATACTATCTGTCCAGTGCCCATAACTTCCAATTTGCATAGCTCTCATCACAAGGGCAAAGAACATGGCAAAGAATACTGAGGCTATTGTAATAAGTGTCCTTCGCTTGTTACGCCATATGTTCCTCCAGCCGAGTTTGAAATATTCTCCCATTGAAAAATATTTTTTTATGTTAATGTTAATTTCATTTTCATTTTTGAGGGTATCCTGTAATTTAGCACTATGAGTCCCCAAGACACATTGTAAATTATCTTATAATTTTCATATTTTGCTGAGAAAAAAAGTTGTCTGTAATTGGTTGATTAAACTTAGCACTATTAAATATAACAATAGTTTGATTACCTTTTTCATCTGCCGGCTGAATTACGAATCGGGTAGGGATTTCACGATCATCCATTTTTTTAATATCAGAAGCTGATTCAGTTTTAACCAGATATCCGTCTTCATCATAATATTCAGATTTAAGCTGAAAATACTGATCCTTACTTATCCATTTCACAATTTTACCCCATACAACAGCTGCTTCAGCTTTTGGGATAAGTTCGATGATATAGCAATCATATCCTTCCACTTTTTCAGATCCTTTCATTGTATGGGTATAATCCACCACGATTGAAGATTCTTTAAGTACATCATCATTTGAGAAGTCACTACCCATCCAGCCTTGCGACATCATTGAAGGAGGAAGCTTAATCATTCTATTTATAGAAGGATTCCAGTTCCACATATCATTTCCCCTTTTGAGGAAGGTTTGTCCTTTTTCCCTGGCAGGGTATGTAATAAGTGTAAGGGCATTATCCCTGCCTTTTGTCCAGTTTCTAAAAATAACTGTACGTTCCCATGTCGGACGTATAATCTTCATGGTCATTTCGCTTTCGCTGCTGATTTCGCCCTGGAATTTATCATCAGCCTTTTTAATAATTTCAGTTGCATCCTGTGCGTAAACAAATCCCTGAATAAAAAAAGTTGAAATGAATGCACTACTCCAAATACCGTTAATAATTTTCATTTAATAATTTTTTTATTTCAAAGACCGATAGAAAATCCCGCTCTGCAGGTGACCCCATATCTACCTGAAAAAAACTGTATCAGTAAGTAATTTCAGGATATTTTCTACCGTCCTAGTGTTAAACATCAATTTGATAGTGGGGATTTCATAAGTAATATTTATTTAATAAATAATTCAACAATTCTGTTTTTTACCTGTTCAATCGGATAATTACGGTTACTAAGGATATAGTTAAAAGATATTCCATCGAGAAGAGCTCCAAATAAAAATGCATCGGCACGGGCATCTTTGCTTCCACGTACCTTAAAATAAACTTCCAGCATATTAATCATTTTCTCGAAGAAATCCTGAATATTATTACCTGCAATCAGCATAACATCCGGTTGGGTCAGAATTGAGAAATATAACATCCAAAAAATTTTATGATTTTTCAGAATGTTGAACATTTCATCAATCATAAATCTCATTTCTCCAGTCGTAATTACCCCGTCATGATCGGGATCCATAAGGTCTCCAACTGAAGTCAAACCCTGATTTATTATTTCTTTAAGTAACTCCTCTTTGCTTTTAAAATAATTATATAGCAGGCCCTTTGAGATTTGAGCCTTTTCAGCAATATGATTGATAGATGTTGTATGATACCCATTCTTAGCGAATAAATCTAAGGCAGCTCTCATAATAAGAGCTTTTCTGTTTTCTCTGATTTCTTCAAATTGATATTTAGATCTCGGTGTCATGCTTTTTGATTGAACGGTTAGTCAAAAATAATATATTAATTCCTCGATGTCAAGAAATTTTAAAGAAATTTAAAAAATGAGAATGCGAAAACCTGGAAATGCGAAAATGATATGATCTTGAAAAAAATTAATTATAGGAGTAACTTTATTGCATCTTGATCGTCTTATGCATTAGGAAGCGGATAATAAAATGACAGTTAAAGAATACAATAAAGCTGTAGAGGATTATTCAACCAGTATTTACAGGTTTATTCTCAAAAACATTAAAAATGAGGATAAGGCCAGGGATGTTGTCCAGGACTCATATGAAAAGTTATGGATAAAACACGAAACCGTTTCCCCTGGAAAAGTAAAGTCATATTTATTTTCAACCGCTTATCATACAATGATTGATTTAATCCGCAAAGAAACCCGCCTTACAGACATTGAAGATATATCTTCGCATAAATTATATCATGAAAATCAATATTCAGATTTAAATGAGGTTCTACATCATGCTATTAGTTTATTACCTGAAGTTCAAAGATCTGTAATACTGCTTCGTGATTATGAAGGCTATACATATGATGAGATCTCTGAAATCACAGGTCTAAATGAATCGCAAGTGAAAGTCTATATTTACAGAGGGAGGGTATTTTTAAAAAATTATATTGGCAGCCCTGAAAAAGTAATTTAGAGATTTATTATTATGAAAATTTCACAAGCAAATTACGAGCAATATTTTTTGGATTACCTGGACGGGAATTTATCTGACCGGGAGATCTCGATGCTTGAGGATTTTCTGTTGCTGAATCCTTCTTTGAGGGAGGAACTTGAAGGTCTTGAAAAGATGTATTTAAGACCTGGAAATCAAGTGTATCCTGAAAAAGATTTATTGAAAAAACCAGATCTTAATTTACCAATAAATGAAGAGAATTTTCAGGATTTTTGCATTGCAGCTTCTGAGAGTGATTTAAATGAGTATCTGACTAAAAAATTTCAGGATTATATTGACACACATCCGGAAAAACTGGATGAATACTTGATTTACAATCATCTTCATCTTCTCCCGGAACCAGATATTAGTTTTCCATTAATAAGTAATCTTAAAAAACCGATATTTTTATTAAGCAGCAGGGTAATTTATGTTTCTGTTTCAATAGCTGCGGCTATTGCATTATTTTTATTCATTTATAAAAAAACTGAAAATCTGAGTATTCCATTGGAAAATCAGATAACATCAAATATTCCTCATAAAAACGAAATTCAAAAAGAAAATTTAGAGAAAATTCAAAATCCTCAAGATATTCACAAGCAAATACCAGATTCTAAAAAACCAGCTGTAGATAAAGCCTCATTAATTTCTATACAGGATTTAAAACTAAAGAAAACAGAAGAAACCTTTCAGAAAAATATTTTAGAAAATTCAAATAGCAATAATCAATCTGAATTGCTTAAAATAGCTGCCCCTTCGATAGATATGCCTTTATCAGCTCTTACTCCCACAGATGTGGATATTCCAGAGCAGAACCTTGAGATTCCCATTAAAGTGAACAAAGCGCCCGAAAAATATTTAAGCTGGCAAGAGGTGGCAAGTATGGAAATCAATAAAAAGATTTTAGGAAAAAAAGAAAATACTTTCTCAAAACCAACTATATGGGATGTTGCTGATGCTGGTATTCATGGGATTAATCGTTTAACCGGCAGTAAAATGAAGCTGGAGAAAAAAACGGATAAAAAGGGTGAAATCAAGAGGGTTAGGTTTGAATCAAAACTTCTTTCTTTTTCTACTTCAGTGAATCCAAGGTATTAGTTCAGGTATGATAAGACTTATCCTAATTTTTTTTTTGGCTGTAACTTTCCTATACCCATTCACGTCATATGATCAAGAAATTAATTATCAAAAAATGAACTCACTTAAAATAAAAAATATGAAAACTTTAATTATCATAATTCTTGCAGGATTTTACGGACTTTCGTCCTATTCTCAGGAAGACTCGACTATAGTAAATCTTTCCGATACCACTTTTTCAGTTGGAAAGAAAAAGAATTCCGTTACTATTTCAGATAACGAGGTCATATCAGTGGATGAAAACAATGATACAACAAGGATAAAAATTGGTAAAAAAGGGATCAGTATTGTGGAAACACCCGAGGGGACAAAGATAGATGTCAGAAATCTTGATGAATCAGAAACAGACGTGAATAATGAACTGAAAGAGAAAGAAGAAAGTGCATCAAAGAAGTTCAAAGGGCACTGGTCGGGCATTCAACTAGGATTAAATAATTATGTGAATAGTGATTTTTCCACAAGTCTTGATAATTCAATGAATTTTATGGATCTAAACACTGGTAAATCCTGGACATACAGCCTTAATATTCTAAAATATGATTTCGGATTAGGGACAGATAAAATCGGTATTGTAACTGGCCTGGGCTTTGAATGGAGCAATTATAGTTTTGATAAAGATTACAGTTTACAGAAGGATTCAATTGGAAAAATTATTCCATTTCCACTGACATCGCTTGGAAGTGTTTTAAAAAATAAGTTATCCACTACATATTTGACCGTTCCATTACTATTGGAATTTCAGATCCCTGCAGGGAAAAAGAGAATTTACTTTTCCGGAGGGCCTATCGGGGCTATTAAACTTGGATCACATACAAAAGTTGTTTATAAGGAAGATGGTGATAAAAAGAAAATAAAAGATAGGGACGATTTCAATCTTTCCTCCCTCAGATATGGTTTTACAGCACGGGCTGGATACAGAGGTCTTAATTTATTTGCCACTTATTACCTAACCCCGCTGTTTGAGTCAAATAAAGGGCCTGAGCTTTATCCATTTTCGGTAGGATTAACCCTGATTGATTTTTAGATAAAGTACATGTAAAGAGATATATTGACGAGGCAATGTAAATCTTATCTACATGTCTCGTCAATTTTTATATAAAAATTCAGTTCTTTGATTAATTTTACACTGAATAATTAAAAACCATATTCATTGATGTTAACTAATGCTGAAAAAAGGAGGTATAACCGTCACATCATGCTTCCAGAGGTTGAAGAACAAGGACAGCAAAAGCTTAAATCTTCAAGTGTTTTAGTGGTTGGAGCAGGGGGGCTTGGAGCTCCGGTTCTGCAATACCTCACTGCTGCAGGAATTGGAACAATTATTATTTTAGATGATGATACGGTGAATGAAGATAATCTTCACCGACAAATTCTTTATGGTGGACATGACCTGGGTAAACTTAAGACAATTATTGCAAGAGAGCGCCTCAATATGTTAAATCCCATGGTTAATCATGAAATTTATAATATTCGTCTTAATTCGTCAAATGCTCTTAAATACATTTCAAAAGTTGATGTTGTAATCGATGCAACTGATAATTATTCAACCCGATACATTATAAATGATGCATGCATCCTGACAGGAAAACCATGGATTTTCGGTTCTATTTTTAAATACGAAGGACAAGTCTCGACATTTCTGGGAAAAAAAGGGCCAAGTTTGAGGTGTCTATTTCCGGATGTTAAGAATGTCCCGAATCCTTCCAATTATGGTATGTTTGGAGTTCTACCTGGAATTATCGGTTCATTTCAGGCAAATGAAGCATTAAAAATTATCCTCGGAAAAGGTGAATTATTATGTGGCAAACTATTGATTTATAATATGATGGATAATTCGTTCCACAGCATAGAATTTGAAAGGAAAGAAGAAAATTTCAACATAAAAGAATTAAGAGTAACTTATTGATACAAGATTTTTTTTCGTATATCCTGAATAGGTTATTTCACAGATATTAGCTACCTGACTAAACAATTGCTGAATCCTAATTATTAAATAGGCATCACACTTCATGATTTCCTATCCAATCTTATCAGAGAAGGTTATTTATCAGTTTTTCCAAGACTTTTTTCAGAAATATTAACTTTGTTAATATCAAATACAATAAAGTATGAGATTATTACTGATTAGTAATTCCACAAATGCCGGGGAGGCTTA
>CAZKMG010000198.1:0-7050 GCA_964553465.1 uncultured Bacteroidaceae bacterium | reverse complement strand
TCAGATTTTTTTGCATCATATCCTGATCAAGGCCAGTCATTACAATAGCAATAAAAGCCCCGCCTAAAAATTGTTTAACAAAATGATACTGATTTGTCCAGTCATTCCAATAAAAGATCTTTGTATACTTACTAAGTGAAAGAGCGTTCATTAGTTCCTTAATATTCAATCCCATACTTTTACTGATCAATACTATACTTAAGATAAGGGCAGTAAGCATTGCAAATGATTGTATGGTATCGGTCCAGATAATAGTTTTTATCCCTCCCCTGAATGTAAATAACCAGATGAGGGCTATCGTCACTAGTACAGTCAAATAAAATGGTACATTCCAATTATTGAATATTGTGATTTGAAGAACATTAGCTATAAGATAAAGCCGGAATGATGCACCGATGATTCTTGATAATAAAAAAAATGAAGCCCCTGTCTTATAAGAAAATTTGCCAAAGCGGGTATTGAGATAGGTGTATATCGAAGTGAGCTCCAGTTTGTAATACATTGGCATCAATACATTTGCGATAACAAAATAACCAGCAAGATATCCAATGACCATTTGCATATAAGAAAAATTGCTCTCCCCTACCCATCCTGGAATAGAAATGAAAGTCACTCCGGAGAGTGATGCTCCGATCATCCCGAATGATACGATATACCATGGTGATTTTTTATTTCCAATAAAGAATCCTGCATTATTGGCGTTACGTCCTGTAAAATAAGCAATGACCAGGATAACCAGAAAATAACCCGTTATAATCAACGAAAGATTTAATGCATTCATCTGATTAATTTGATGCAAGAATACTAAAAAAAATTGCTTATCCCCCTGCTTGCTATTACTTTTACCGATAAATACTTTTTATGATGTCACAACAATTTCCCTCAAGGTTGCTTGAAGATGCTGTAAATGAATTCGCCAAATTACCTGGTATTGGCAATAAGACTGCCTTACGCCTTGTTTTACATCTACTAAAGCAACCACCGGAGGAATCCGAATTATTTGGGAACACCATTCTCAGATTAAAAAGAGATATCAGAGAATGTAGTATTTGCCATAATTTATCAGATTCAGCGGTATGCCATATCTGTTCGGATTCCTCCCGGAATCATCAAATTATTTGCATAGTCGAAACTATTCGCGATGTAATGTCGATTGAAAATACCCATCAATTCAGGGGAGTATATCATGTTCTTGGTGGAATTATCTCGCCGATGGATGGAATTGGTCCAGGAGATCTGAATATTGAATCACTTGATCTGAAAATCAGGGAAAAAGGTGTTCATGAAATTATACTCGCACTTCCTACTACAATGGAGGGTGATACAACAAATTTCTATATCTATCGTAAACTAAAAAATTATCAAGTTAAAATCACTACACTTGCCAGAGGTGTTGCAGTTGGCGATGACTTAGAATATGCCGATGAAATTACACTGGGCCGTTCATTGTTAAACCGTATGGATTTTGAAAGCACTTTAAAGCACGATATATGAGACCTGAAAGCAAAGTCTTACAAAGATAAAGTTAGGGATCTGATTTATTCTCACTACCTCCTTTTCTTCCATTTCACTTGTCTTCACAAATCATCGTTTTTATTATATTTGTCATTGATTTCAATTTTATTAGGATGGAGCTAAAAAATGATTCATATTTAATCGATGGGATTCCTGTTCTGGATCTTGTAAAAAAATACGATACTCCCCTGTATGTTTATGATTCTGCTGTAATGAGATCACAGTTCAACAGGATGAAAAACTCTTTCAGGGATTCAGATGTCAAAATACATTTTGCATGTAAAGCTCTCACCAACCTTAATATTCTGAAACTTTTCAGGGATCTTGGTGCCGGCTTGGATGCTGTTTCCATTCAGGAAGTATGGCTAGGTATCAAATCTGGTTTTAACCCAGACGACATTATGTATACTCCAAATTGTGTATCCCTTGAAGAAATTGAACTTGCCATTAAGGAGCATGTGAATATTAATATAGACAATATTTCTATCCTTGAACAATTTGGGCATAAATACGGGAGTAAAATTCCTGTTATAATTAGAATTAATCCTCATATCATGGCCGGCGCAAATAATAAGATATCAACGGGCCATATTGATTCAAAATTTGGTATATCATATTACCAGATTCCTCATGTATTGCGGGTCATTGAGACTAATAATATGAAAGTAAAAGGCCTCCACATGCATACAGGTTCCGATATCCTGGATGTCGAAGTTTTTCTCAGGGGAGCTGAAATCTTATTTGAAACGGCAAAACAATTTAAAGACCTCGAATTTCTTGATTTTGGCAGTGGATTTAAAGTACCATATAAACCCGATGATATTGAGACCGATATAGAGGCCCTGGGTGAAAATTTGTCACAACGGTTTAATAAGTTTTGTATAGAATATGGTAAAAAATTAAAACTCATTTTTGAGCCAGGGAAATACCTGGTAAGCGAGGCTGGCTATTTCCTTGCCAAAGTTAATGTTATAAAACAAACTACTTCAACCGTATTTGCCGGACTTGATACTGGTTTGAATCATCTCATCAGACCTATGTTTTATGATTCCTACCATCATATTATTAATGTAACAAAACCTGAAGGTAAGACAAGAATTTATACTGTGGTCGGGTATATTTGTGAAACCGATACCTTTGGATGGAACCGTAAAATTACTGAAATATCAGAAGGCGATATCCTTTTATTTCGCAATGCGGGGGCTTATTGTTTTACTATGGCTTCAAACTATAATTCCCGCTTCAGACCTGCTGAGGTTTTAGTGCACTTAGGAAAAGACTACCTGATTCGCAGCAGAGAGAATATTGAGGATCTTCTTCGCAACCAGATTATTGTTGATAATCTAAATTTTTCTGCGCTGTAAAGCGAGGTAAATTGTAGATAAGTATTTTAATAATGCGATTCCCGGACTTCCATGGATCTTTCTGTTGTTATTGTTAACTATAATGTAAGGCACTTCCTGGAACAGTGTCTTTATTCAGTCTTTAGAGCCAATCGACATATTGAAAGTGAAATATTCGTTGTAGATAATAATTCCGTTGATGGATCCTCTGCCATGGTCAGGGAAAAATTTCCTAAAGTTAAACTGATTGAAAATAAGGAGAATTTTGGATTCAGCAAAGCAAATAATCAGGCCCTCCGCTTGGCATCAGGGAAATACTGCCTCCTTTTAAATCCGGATACAATTGTTGAAGAGGATACTTTTGTAAAATGTATCAACTTTATGGAAAGTCATCCTGAAACCGGCGCCTTAGGCGTAAAAATGATCGATGGTAAAGGTAAATTCTTACTGGAGTCGAAGCGATCTTTACCTACACCAATTGTTGCATTTTACAAAATTTTTGGTCTATCGACGCTTTTTCCGAAATCCAAAACTTTCGGTCGTTATCATCTATCACACCTTAATTCTAATGAAACGCATCCTGTAGATGTCATTGCAGGAGCATTTATGTTTATTCAAAAAAAGGCTATTTCCAGAGTTGGGTTATTGGATGAAGATTATTTTATGTATGGAGAGGATATAGATCTTTCATATAGATTGATAAAAGCCGGATATAAAAACTACTATTTTCCTGAAACTACTATCATCCATTATAAGGGTGAAAGTACCAAAAAAAGCAGCATAAATTATGTACTTATTTTTTATAGGGCTATGATCATTTTTGCACGGAAACATTTTAACCCTAAAAACGCACAAATCCTGATCATTTTCATTCAATTAGCAATCTACATAAGGGCTTTTTTGTCAATTTCAAAACGGCTGTTAAGCAGACTTTATCAACCATTTATTGATATCCTTCTCATTTTTTCAGGATTCAGTTTTATTGTGCCCCTTTGGGAAAAGTATAAATTCGGAACAATTGATTATTATCCTAAAGAGTTCTTTGCATATGCTGTACCGGTATATATTTCCATCTGGATTATCACCATTTATTTTGCAGGCGGTTATGAAAAGCCGCTCCGTTTAAGAAAAATATTTACAGGACATCTGGTCGGTACATTAATTATACTCTCCATATATGCATTACTACCTGAAAATATGAGATTCTCAAGAGCTTTAATTCTATTCAGTTCCATCTGGGGAATGTTTATTATTTTTCTTCATAGATTAATTTTATATAGTATAGGGTTTAAGGATTATGAGCTTGCCATAAACAGGAAAATCAGACAGGTCATCGTAGGATTAATGGATGAAGCCAAAAGGGTTGCTCAAATGATACGGAGTACTCATCTTGCACCGGATATTATTGGTTTTGTTGCACCTGTCGGCTTAAAAAGTTCTGATTATCTCGGAGATACAAGTCAATTATCTGAAATAATAATGTTTCATAATATTGATGAAATTGTCTTTTGTGCTGCCAATATTTCCTCAATAGAGGTAATTAATTGTATGATCAGGATTTCAGATCTGCCAGTTTCCATTAAAATCGCTCCCCCAGAAAGTCATAGTATCATTGGGAGTCATTCCGTTTATACCGCCGGTGATTTATACGATCTGAATTTCAATTCTATAGGGAAATACCGCAACAGGCTATTAAAACGACTTTTCGATTTAACTGCTTCAATAATAATCATCATCCTTCTTCCTTTTCTATTTCCATTTTTAAAAAATTTTCGATTGACCTTAAAAGATGCAATAAAGGTTATTTTTTATGGGAAAACGTGGGTATCTTATCATCCTGCTTCCAACTCTTCCATCCTCCCTTCTCTTAAATCAGGAATATACAATCCATCATGGGATCTGAATGAATCAGGAATTGAAATAATTGAAAAAAATAACATAGAATATGCAAGTGATTATAAACCTGGAAATGATCTAATTATCTTATGGAGAAATATTTTCCATGATTCCAGATAATTAAGCGGGAAAATTTAGAGATCTGAGCAACCTAATTATAAAATTATGGTCTAATTTATTACAAATCAGAATTAATCGGAATTTTAGAAATAAGGACTGATCACCGGTTTATAATCGATTTTTATCGAATTTTAAAGGAAGATGAAAATTATGAAAACCAATCCAGATGGATGTAATTCATTGATGAACTAGACAGGTGATAAATAGTATTGCAGGATTCACAATTTCTGCTTAATTTCGGAACAGTATTCATAAATATAAATCTACTTTTATTTTAATAAATTTTTTTATTAAAGTACTGGTTTAGAATGTTTTATAATTATCCTAAATTAAACATGTGAAGGAGAGGCTATGAAAAAGTTACTTATTTATTTTCTTTTCAGTTTCTTCCTTTATTGCACAGGATTCAGCCAACAATCCAGCAGAGATCTGAAAGAATCCTTTCTTGCAGCAGAATCATATTACCTGTTTGAAGAATACATTGAGGCATTGCCACTTTACCTTAGGTTACACCGAGCTTATCCTGATAATAATAATTACAATTTTAAAATAGGTGTTTGCTATTTGAATAACCCATATGAAAAAGATAAATCAATTTATTATCTTGAGAAAGCTATTACGGATATTAACCTGAAATATAAAGATAACTCATTTAAAGAAACATCGGCCCCCCTTGAGGCTTTATTTTATCTTGGGAACGCCTATCGCATTAACAACCAGCTTGATAAAGCCAGAGAATACTATTCAAAATTCATGAAGCAGCTTGATCCTGCTGTGTACGATATACAACTTGTCAAAGATCAGCTTTCAATTTGTGACGCAGCTGAAAATCTTATGAAAAAACCAGTGGATGTGGATTTCCAAAACCTTGGAGAACCAATTAATACCAGGTTTCCTGATATGAATCCTGTATTATCCGGTGATGAAACAAAAATGGCCTTTATTTCAAAATTACAATTTTATGATGCGGTATTTTATTCGGAAAAAGTGGATGGCAAATGGACCACACCACGAAATATTATTTCGGAACTTGGTGTGGATGGAGATGTTTATCCAACTTGTCTTTCTTATGATGGGAAGGAAATGTTTATTTACCGGAACGATGAATTTATGGGAAACTTATATTATTCAAAACTGGAAGCAGGTAAATGGATCCCTCTGGTAAAATTAAATGATAATATTAACACAAAATATTGGGAATCACATGCTTCAATTTCAAAAGACGGGAACACCTTATATTTTACCAGTAATCGCAAAGATAGTTATGGAGGGTTGGATATATATTATTCAAAAAAATCAGCAAATGGAGACTGGGGGCCCGCTAAAAATATTGGACCTACGATTAATACTAAATATAATGAAGAAACTCCCTTTATAACTGCAGACAATAAAAAAATATTTTTTTCCTCATATGGTCATTATAATATGGGTGGATATGATATCTTTATGAGTATCAGAATCAATGATTCGACCTGGGCCAAACCAGTAAATATAGGGTATCCCTTAAATACCACCGATGATAATACATTTTTCAACCCTCTCTTAAATGGTGAGGTAGCTTATTATTCGGTATATAAGGAGACTGGACTTGGAAAACATGATATTTACAGGTATGTTTTGTTTTCAGCCGATAATCCAAGGAAATTTATAATTAAAGGGCAACTTGATTATCCGGGAGAATTGCTTCCGGGATCAGAAATTAATATAAGTGTTATAGAAACCCTGAAGGGAGATACGGTTGCCATTACAAACCCTGATAATTCAGGTAAATTCACACTAAATCTACCGGCAGGGAAATATGACCTGATATTCGACAGTAAAAAGTTTGAGAAGTTGATGCAAAGTCTTACTATTCCATCAACAACGCCGCATTCAGGAATTTCTTTACCTAAACAAATTGTTCTTAAGCGAGTTCAACCTCCCCTCACCGAAGAAGAAATTGATCATCTACTTGAACTTAATGACACTCTTATTTTTGTCAAAGATGGCTCACCTGTTAAAATAAATTATACTGCAGAAAGAGGCTCAAATGTCGTTATTGACCTTTATCATGATCTGGAAAAGGCCTCATCCGACACCATTGAAATTGATAAGAGTAGACAAACATATTTATTTAATCCGAGACCCGGTAGAAACAAAGTAGTAATTACGCTTTCAGATGAAAAAGGGAATAGCG
>CAZKMG010000197.1:2082-7082 GCA_964553465.1 uncultured Bacteroidaceae bacterium | reverse complement strand
CTCCAACCGTAAGTGTCTTTGAAGTGATATCAGCAGTTGCTGTAGGTGCACCGGCTAAGGATAAGCTATAGTTTGCAGCATCAGCTCCTGCCAGCGATGAGCCGGTAAGACTGACAGGTTTTCCTGTCCCAACAGCAATATCCGCAAAAACTACAACAGCAGTTAAAGTAACATCATCACTGCCTGATATCGTAAGAAGGGTAAGGCTGTTCGTTGCAATGCTTGCTGCAGTAGTACCATCATAAATCTTATTGCTTGCAGTAAATGAACCTCCAACCGTAAGTGTCTTTGAAGTGATATCAGCAGTTGCTGTAGGTGCACCGGCCAAAGACAAAGTGTAGTTCGGAGCATCAACTCCAGCAAGTGATGAGCCGGTTAGACTGACTGTCTTACCCGTTCCGACAACTTTATCTGCAAATACTGCAACAGCTGTCAAAGTAACATCATCGCTACCTGCTTTTGTGAGAAGGGTCAGGCTGTTCGTTGCAATGCTTGCATCAGTGGTAGCATCATACACCTTATTGCTTGCAGTAAATGAGCCTCCAATTGTAAGTGTCTTGGAAGTGATATTAGCAGTTGCTGTGGGTGCTCCGGTCAGGGACAAAGTGTAGTTCGTGGCATCAGTTCCTGCGAGTGAAGATCCTGTAAGGCTGACTGTCTTGCCTGTCCCAACAACTTTATCTGCAAAAACTGCTACAGCGGTCAGGGTAACAACATCACTGCCCGATATTGTAAGAAGTGTAAGGCTGTTCGTTGCAATGCTTGCATCAGTGGTAGCATCATATTCTTTATTGTTTGCAGTAAATGTACCACCAACTGTAAGTGTCTTGGCAGTGATGTCAGCTGTTGCTGTAGGTGCACCGACAAAGGACAAAGTATAGTTCGTGGCATCAGTTCCTGCGAGTGAAGATCCTGTAAGGCTGACTGTCTTGCCTGTCCCAACAACTTTATCTGCAAAAACTGCTACAGCGGTCAGGGTAACAACATCACTGCCCGATATTGTAAGAAGTGTAAGGCTGTTCGTTGCAATGCTTGCATCAGTGGTAGCATCATATTCTTTATTGTTTGCAGTAAATGTACCACCAACTGTAAGTGTCTTGGCAGTGATGTCAGCTGTTGCTGTAGGTGCACCGACAAAGGACAAAGTATAGTTCGTGGCATCAGTTCCTGCGAGTGAAGATCCTGTAAGGCTAACCGTCTTTCCTGTCCCGACAACTTTATCTGCAAATACTGCTACAGCAGTCAAAGTAACATCATCACTGCCTGATATCGTAAGAAGGGTAAGGCTGTTCGTCGCTATAGTTGCTGAAGTGGTAGCATCATATACCTTATTGTTTGCAGTAAATGTACCTCCAACTGTAAGTGCCTTAGGAGTGATATTGGCAGTGGAAGTAGGTGCACCAGTTAAAGACAAGCTATAGTTCGTGGCATCAGCTCCTGCGAGTGACGATCCGGTAAGACTAACGGTCTTTCCTGTTCCAACAATTTTATCAGCAAACACAGCAACAGCAGTCAAAGTAACATCATCAGTTCCTACTTTGGTAAGAAGTGTAAGGCTGTTTATTGCAATGCTTGCAGCAGTGGTAGCGTCATATACCTTATCACTTGCTGTAAATGAGCCTCCAATAGTGAGTGACTTGGTAGTAATGTTGGCAGAGAGACCTGCAGGTTGTGTTAGTGTGTAGTTGCCTGCTTGAGCCCCAGAAATGGTATATCCTGTAACACTAACGCTTATACCGGTTGCAACATCTGCAGATGCAAATGTGGAAACAGGGGTTCCTCCAAGGCTAACTACGTCACCACCAATGACTCCAGAAAGTGCAGGAGTGCCGCTCAGTGAAGCTGTTGTATTGCCGTCGTAAACTTTATTATTGGCAGTCAAACCAATTATGGTTAACTCTTTTGGAGTTATATTTGCCGTCGTTGTTGGTTGAACAAGCGTGTATTTTCCTGCATCTGCTCCGCCAAGAGTAAGACCGGATATTGAAACTAATTTAGCGGTACCAGTATCTTTATCCGCAAATGTTCCAATGGCACCTGATGTGACAAGAGTAACATCATCTGATCCAATATCTCCCACGAGGACAGCACCTGCTGTATTCAGAGTTGCAGTAGTTGTTCCATCATAAACTTTATTATCTGCTGTTATACCAGAAACAGTAAGGGCTGCAGCGCCATATACCCTAAAGTCAGAAATATGAGCACCTGGACCGGATGAGTTAAGAGTTATATTAACCTTTATATATCTTGCAGTGACATTAGTATTATAGGTATCTCCATCATCCACAGCCAGACCATCATCATTTTTGGTAACATATGTTGTATAAGAAACATCATCGGTACTCGTTTCGATATTATAATGATAATATCTGAAACCATCAACATAATTACGAATAACCATAGAATCAATATCATAAATACCTTCCAGATCTACCTTCCACCATTGTGGATTACTTCCTCCAGATGCCCACCAGGTAGCCGATGGATATATATCATTAGCAAATAATGATGCAGAACCAACTTCATCACTCAAGGAGGTGGTTGGTTTATTTAATGCCAGGTGGGGAGTAACTGTGAATGTTGCTGCAATGGTAGAATCGCCTGTCACATTAGTAAAAGTATAAGAAGAAACCGCACCTTTCGAAATACCGTTCACTTCAACATCACTGATCTGAAAACCACTTTTAGCTGCTATAATGAATTCCGGATTTGAACCTTCCGTTACAATCACACTTCCAGAGGGGGTAATAGTACCCCCAGTGCCGGCAGTAGCAGTGATCGTATGAGTGATTATTAAGGGTGTGAATGTCGCAGAAATGGAGTGATCTTCATAGACGTTAAGAAATGGATAGGTAGATACATCACCCACTGAGCTGCCATCCACAAGAACGTCATCAATCATAAAACCACCATCAGGGGTAATTGTGAATGTCGTGTCCGCAAACTGGTCCACTACAATAGCTCCCACGGGCGTTATCGTACCGTTTGCTCCTGCGCTTGAAGTGATAGTATAAGTTACAGCACTGGAAGTACCATATACCCTAAAGTCAGTAATATGAGCGCCTGTACCAGATGAGTTGAAAGTTATATTAACCCTTATGTATCTTGCAGTAACATCTGTATTATAGGTGTCACCATCATCCGTTGCCACGTCATCATTAGTTTTTGAAACATATGGTGTATATGTAGCATCATCAGTACTCGTTTCTATATCGTAATGATAATATCTGAAACCATCAACAAAAGTGCGAATAACCATTGAATCAATATCATAAATACCTTGCAGATCTACCTTCCACCATTGTGGATTACTTCCTCCAGAGGCCCACCAGGATTCTGCTGGATATATATCATTAGCATAAGATGATTCCCGAAATAGTTCATCACTCAATGAGGTGGTTGGTTTATTTAATGCTAGGTGAGAAGTAACTGTAAATACTGCTGTAATGGTATCATCTTTTTGGACATCAGTAAACTGGTATGAAGGTAAAGGTCCAAGCGAACTTCCATTCACAATTACGTTGGAAATTTCAAAACCGTTTTTTGGTGTAATAGTGAATGTCGTGTCTGCACCCTGGGCAATAAACACTGTGTCAGAGGGAGTGATGGTGCCGCCAGTTAGAGCCGTTGCAATAATCTTATAAGGGCCCTGGGCAAATGCTGATATTTGTATCAAAGCCCAAATAAAAATTATAAAGAATGATTTTTTCATAGTTTCTTAATTAGTAGTTTAACTGGTGGGTTATTAATCTAACCCTTGTTTTTATATATAATAAGTTCCTTTGATATCAATAATGAATTCGAATTGCATGAAATAAGTTAGTAGTTCTCTGATCATTTTTGATATCAAATTTAATTGCAAACCTTTAAATACTTTTTAATCATTCGCAGTGATCTTTAAAGTAAAGTTAATTAATTTAATTAAATCCTGAAAATCAACTCTATTAAAATAACAAACCTAAAAAGCATGATTATTTTGTATATCTTAATTTTTTTTATCTTTCTGGAGATTAAAAATTCTTACTCCCAACGATACCTGATGACTACCGAATGTATTTAAAGCAATATTGGTACTCAGGTTATATGAATAGTTCAACATAAACCCTTCATATACCTCTCCTCCCAATCCTACACCAAATATTCCGCTTGTCCTGAACAGTACAGTTCCCCAGAAGCGTTCATTCCATGTTACTGTTGGAGCTATCTCTATCTGAACAGGTATATTCTGTCCACCCCTTAAGATAAATGTTGGTTTGACAGACCATCTATCATCGATCACAAAATTATACGATGTATGTACAAGATAGTTCTTCAAAGGCTTATAGGTCAGGTCGCTGTTCGTGTAGCGCGCCGTTCCAAACATGATATTCGAAAATAGTATCCCTGCATCCATCTGCCTGTACCTGTATAATGCACTTATGTCAGTGGCAAATTTGATTTTCGACTTTTCCAAACCATTTATAAGCGCCATGTCCTGAATATATCCCGGATCGTTGTAATACTTCCCAAGGTCAATCGAATTTCTGAAGATGCCTCCTGATAAACCAAAGGTTATACTATGAATCTCGGCTATATTTATCTCATACGTATAGGTCCCAAGAGTAAGGGTCTGTTTGAAAATATCAGTCTTGTCATAGATCAACCTTGCTCCTAAACCCATCTTATTTTTGAACTTATCACTATAACTAAGCTGATAGGTCGTGGGACCTCCCTCTAAACCCGTCCAGTCGGATCGATAATCAATAAAGATGGTTTTTCCGTTATGGACACCGGCAAAGGCCGGTGAGAGGCTGAAGGGATTGACACTGTATCCTTCCATAAATGGAAACTGTTGCCCGAAAATGACTGTTGGTATTAATAAAATCAATGTGATTATTATCTTTTTCATTTCTGCAGTTTTTATTTTCAATATTTCTTATCTGACAATGTTTACAACTCCTTTAATGATTCCTTTCGTGGAAGACTTTATGATATAATAATAGGAAGCCGAGGGAAGATCA
>CAZKMG010000197.1:0-1982 GCA_964553465.1 uncultured Bacteroidaceae bacterium | reverse complement strand
CTGGCCGTAATAATCAAATTCCCTTCTTTATTGATTGTCAGTATATTACCATTTAAACTACCGATAGCCGGGTCGGAAGTTTCAAAGCTTACAGGAAGCCCGCTAGAAGCTGTAGCATTTAGCTCGTATTCCTGCGTTATTCGTAATCCGTTCGGTATATCCTCAAAGGTGATTGTCTGATCAGACCTGGTGATAGAAAGAACACCTTTATTATACATAAAGCTGTAGTTTCCATCAGAAGCCCCAAATACATTTATATCATAATCCCCGGCAAAAGAATTAATATCTGCAGAAGTTTCAACTGTTGGAAGTACATCAAGAATACTCTCATCCTGACCAAGAACAAAACCAGAATAGAGTATGGTCAGTGGAGGATTTTCCAGTCCAAAGAGTCTTGTTTTATCCTCAGCTGTGATGGTAAGCAATGCTTTTTCAATTTCAAGACTACCATCTACCAGAGTAAGATCATAATTATTATCGCTGCCGCCTGAAAGCATAATGGTATATGTTCCTACATTACTTGTAGTAAGAGCACTTGTCGAGGCTACAGGTAGCTCATCCAGTACTGAGCTATCTTCATCATTTTGAAAACCTGTATAGGTAATGGAAAGAACAGGGTTTACAGATCCATAAACTTTCGTCAGATCATCAGCTTTTGCCTGAAGTGGGGATTTATCGACTGTCAGTGTGCCAGCTACATAGGTGTAGCTATAATTAAGGTCTGTGCCTCCCGATACCGAGATCACATATGTACCAGCATCAGCCGATGCCGGTGTCCCTGTACTGCTGATTGTGACACCGGGAACATCATCTCCGGTTACCAGGCCAACAGTTGTGATCTCATCTCCTGTAAAGCTTAATAATGTACCGTAAGACTTTGAGAGATTATTTGCCCTAACAGTTAATGTTTTGGCAGTGATATTAGCCGTTAAGGTTGGTTGTGTTAAAGTATAATTACCCGCATCGGCTCCTCCAAGTGTAAAGCCTGAGGTTGTTACTGTTTTGGCTGTACCTACATTCTTGTCTGCAAAGGTCCCTGTGGCACCTGTAGTGACAAGAGTAACGATATCCCCTCCATAAATACCCGAAAGGATTGTTGCGCTTATCGTATTTAATATTGCTAGGGTTGTCCCATCATAAACTTTGTTATTTGCGGTTGCGCCAATAACAGTTAATGTAGCCACAGTAATATTTGCCGTTAAAGATGGTTGTGTTAAAGTATAATTACCTGCATCGGTCCCTCCAAGCGTAAAGCCCGAGGTTGACACAGGTTTGCCTGTACCAACATTCTTGTCTGCAAAGGTCCCTGTGGCTCCTGTGGAGACCAGGTTAACCACATCTCCTGATATCACACCTAAAAGAGATGCACTTACTGTAGTTAAAGTCGCTGTAGTTGTCCCATCATACACTTTATTATTTGCCGTGGCTCCTGTAACTGTTAATCCAATTGAAGTGATATTAGCCGTAGTTGTTGGTTGTACCAAAGAGTATTTTCCTGCATCCGCTCCGCTGAGGGTAAGTCCAGCTATTGCAACTATTTTGCCTGGACCAACATTTTTATTCACAAAGCTTCCTGTGGCTCCTGTGGTGACAAGAGTAACAACATCCGGTCCTACAACACCAACAAGGACTGCACTTCCTGTATTTATTGTCGCAGTGGTGGTCCCATCATAGGATTTATTATTTGCTGTTATACCTGTAACAGTCAAGGCAAATTGAGTAATATCAGCCGTTGCTGTAGGGGCACCTGCTAAGGACAAACTATAGTTCGTGGCATCAGCACCTGCAAGCGATGAGCCCGTCAGGCTGACTGTCTTGCCTATGCCAATAGCTATATCGGAAAAAACTGCCACAGCGGTCAAGGTAACATTATCACTGCCTGCTTTAGTAAGAAGGGTCAGGTTGTTTGTTACAATAGTGGCTGCAGTGGTCCCATCATATTCTTTATTGTTTGCAGTAAATGTGCCTCCAACAGTGAGTAC
>CAZKMG010000196.1:0-7112 GCA_964553465.1 uncultured Bacteroidaceae bacterium | reverse complement strand
TTAAGAGTATAGTCTTTCTATTTATATACACAAATTAAAACATTAATACACAAATTCATAGATCCTATTACTTAATTTAATAAATATCAACTTCAGCTTATAATACCCAAAAGAATCACCATAAACTTTTGAAGTATTTTGGTCTATTTATTTTCCTCTGACCAGGTAGCGTTAATAAGTTCAAGGGTTTTTTCGACAAGTTCACGGCCACCTTCAGGACCTATATTAGTACTGGCTGCCTCTGCCCCATATGATCCTCCAACAGTTGACCGGAATGGAGGCAGATAAGTTCCGTTACCTGCCAATTGGATAGTGAATGTTTGAACGGCAGGACTACGGCCTTTTATCCGGATCCCATAATCCAGGTATAGTTCAAAAGGATTACTTGCCATGACAATATCCCCTATCCTTATAACATGAATTTCAACCGGAATAACAGGTTCTGTCTTTTGCAGCTCAAATCGTTTCTGTACTGTAACCCCTCTCATCATCCTGCTGTATGCAATAGTTATATCTTTATACCATCTTGGTTTTTTTGTTATTTCAGGGTTATCCTTTATCTCTTTCAGCATTTGTTCATATTGCATTTCCCATTTCCCGGATTCTTCAAGTGCTTTATTGACATCATCGATAGTGATTAAACGTCTGGTAAGATTTACTGTTTCCGCTCGATGGTCAAGCTTTAGATTCCATTCAATGTTTTCTTTCATGTAGGGTAACATAGACATGACAGCATCGGTGATCCTCAATGCAATAAGTTGCCGTACACCGGGATTTCCATTCTCCAGACCCATAATGCCCTGCATTCGCTCTTCAGCTTTTTTACCGATCATTATATGAGGCGACTGATCACCTGCTGCACCGCACTGTGGCAGAATATAAATATCTTTATTCATCCGTTTGCAAAGCTCTACCCTTGTATTATGCCAGAAATCCGCGCTGACCAGAAAGGATTGTTCGCTGACCTGTGAAGGAACATGGATATTAATAACTACTCCCGTTAAATTCCTTTCTGTATCCCATGTGTACAGAGCCTGAACAGAATGATCTTCGTATCCCTCCATATGACTGAATTCCGGACTGGATGTGCTACCATACATCACAGAAGTTCCTGAGTAATCAACTGCCAAGCGGTTATGCCCTATGACTGCAAAACCTAATCCATAACTGATACCACCTGGTATGCGGCCGTTCCAGGCACTTACTGCTGCCTCTGCGATACGGCCTGTAATAAATTCGAGATAATCAGCTGGAACCATAGCATCCAGTTCAACTCCGTATAGATCCTTTACCACTTTATCCCCACTGCAATATGGTGCGGTATGAGTGTGCGTTGCATTGAGGAAAACCTGCTGTGATTCAATCTCCGGAAGTGTTTTTTTCAGACGTTCCCTTACTCCATCCCTTAATATATCGCGAATTCCAACCAGATCACAACTTATCATGATAACCTTTCCTACAGCCTTCCCATTTTTTCGGGATTCAATAGCTAAAGCAGTGATGGTTATCGGATCCATAACCCCTTCGGAGATCCTTGCGTGGAACTGTCCCTGCAGAAGTGCAGGTTGATCAGGTGTAATATCAGCAGACGCCCACCCAATCATCAGATGCGAATCATCGAAAGACCCTGAATCAATTTGGTTTGAATTGGATTGAGCAGAACTTATAGCAACCATGCTGCTATATGCAATTATTATAGGCAGCAGAAATAATTTAATTTTAAGGAGGTTGGATTTCATGGATTATAAAATTTTAAACTAATACAACATGTCAGAATTATTGAATTAATAATTAATTACATTAATGAGCAGTATTTTTGCCTGTTTCCCTGTCTTCCCAGCCACTTTTTCCTTTATCGATAAATAATTCCGTAACAGTTTTGGAAACACGGTCATCCACCTCTTCAACCAGCTGGATCCTGAGCGGATGAGTGAGCATTTTTTGTAAGCTCAGAACCGGAGCATAGGGTTTTCCAACCTTATCCGTTTCATATACAAGATACGCCCATTTTTCTGTAAATACATTACCCTTCATAGCGGGTATCATTTGCTGCATATTCGATGCCAGAAAACTCAATGAGAGGGCTCTGGCCCAATATATCCAAGGTCCTCCTGTGATATAAAAGTAAGGATTTAACAACCTGGGCGAGGATTCAAGCCCTGTATTAGCATAACTGAGTTGTATTCCAGCAAAGCCTATTCCCTCTTTCTCATTATAAAAAGTAATCCAAGGAACATCGTCCTCCATCTTCAAATCCATCAGGTCAGGCATTTTTGTCACATCATACGTTATCACTGAATCCCTGACACTATCGTACCAGGCAGCATGCGTAATGAGTTCCCTCTTTATGACAATTTCACCATTTCTCAGGGCAAGACAATTTACCGTTTCATTGATTCTAAGGACACTGGTACTGATGAAGTAAGGCTTGCCCGGATAAAATTCATACCTCACCGATGCATCTACTTCTGAAATTTCACGCAAATTACCCCATACCTCACTGGATGCCAGGACCGGACCTGAAAAAGATTTAATGTTCTGCGGTGGCTTCCAGTCTGAAGTGTGAGTCCATGGTCTGGGGGGCGTGTAAATCTCAGGGTTCCAGTGAATGGCCCCATTGGTTTCTTTACGATGGTAGAAAGGGAAATCTGGCTTCTTTTTTAATGTGATCTGATCCAGATGTCCTGAATTCGGATGTAATACTGCTGTGATAGATGCATTGTCAATCTGAAGACCAGGTGCCTCACCCTGAACAATGAGATCTGTTTTATACACTTTATCCATCGCTTCTTCATTATTATAATAGACCAAAAATACCTTGCTGGTCCGGGCTGGAACATCAGCAAGAAACGCCATCCGTGCAGTGACTGTTGGGAGCCATATTGGAACTTCACGGGTTGGCTTGCCATTTATATCAGGTGCAAGATCATCTTCTGTCAAATATTCCTGAACATCAAAAACCTGAGAAGGTACTTCTTTTAGCTCATAAGTCACAGGATCCACAGAGACTACTCGTATTTCCCTCTTAAGGTCTATTGCCTCGTCAGGATAAAAAGGTAAAAGTACCTCTACTGCTTCACCAGTTCTATCCACTCCTGCTGTTTCGCTCAAAACGACAGATTTATAGTTTTTCCATGCCGGATCAAATACCAGCACTCCTTTGGGCGCTGTTACAGACTTTACAGAGGACAGGATAATATCACTTTGCGAGATTTTGACATTTTTCTTTAATCTTACAGATATCTTTACATCGTAAGTCTGTCCGGGTTGCCATTTTACCCAACCAATAACATAGGGATTCTTGTACAGAGTAATATCCTGGGAAAGGCCTGCCCCTGAAGGTGGGCGATGCGTTATGGCAGGGCGGCTCATATCTTCTTTATCAGTTTCCTTGTGAAGATTTGTATAACGTAAAACCTTCCCGTTTACCGTCACCTCCACTTCAATGATAGAGGGATTGGGCAGTTCAAAGTCTGCCTTCAGGTAATAAAAAGGAATAGCCGGACAAGGATATCCTAATGCGATACCTGTGATTTTCAGCTCATCCTTTGCACTGGTGATGCCAGTCAGAGAAACTGAAAACACAAGAAATAAAAGTATTCTTTTAAATGATTTGGCTGTTTTCATTTTAAAATATTTAGTTAATTCATATTTTGTTAACAGGTTTATCGAACTGAAATAAGGTTCCTTTTTCTCAATTCATTCACACTGGCTTCCCATGGCCCACCTGCTCCCCACAGATAATAAGTAAAATACATAGTTGTTTTCTGGTAAATAGGTGTCCATGGCTGATATTCGAGATAATAGTATTTTGCATCGTGGTTCCTTGGATGATTCATCCACATATGAAGAAAATAGGGTTGTGAAACAGGATATGCTCCGACAAAGGTAATATCTTCTTTAGTGTCATACCCGGCATTCCATCCCTCCTTCAAAATCAACGCCCTACCGTAATAATCCTCAGGCCGCATCCTGAATTCCTTCAGCCCTTCCATAGTAGGTACAGTGAATACATCTTCCGTCCCATGGGCCTTACCTATTTCAAGAATCGGCTGGGGTCCGATAACATTTGCTTCAGGATTTTTGAAAGTAATGGCATATCTGACTTCAAGTAAAGGAGTATTTCCATACAATGTAAAAGTTTTCACAAGTTTATTCCCATAATAATCAGCAGACATTTTGACCTGTACATAATCACCACTGCTCTTTACCATCTGAGCATCGTACACTGTATGAGTCTCCATACTGGCCTGTCCGAGAAAATCCTCAAAGCCGCCATAAGGATAATAACCCCAGCTTCGGTTTGGACGATTATCATCACCGGATTTCTCCGGCCATAATTTAAAGAGAACATTATCTTTGCGGCTTTTAACAATATACTCAATCACTCTTGCACCGGTAGCCAGCAATGTAACCTGTACACTGTCATTTTCAAGCCTGTACTCATTCACTCCATCTGCGTTCAAATCCAATTCGTAAGCCTGTACATTGCCTTCTGCTTTACCAACACCCAACTGATTGACGGTTGAAACTCCCAGAGCTGATACTTCCACATTGTACACGCCAGCAGGAACCTTTAGATCAAACACTATTTCCCTGAAAGTTCCGATGGGATTGTTACAGTTTTGAGTGGCAGTAAAAACGGCCTTTCCTGGTTTGTTTTTATCAAAAACCTGCAATTTTACAGGATAATTAGTTTGTGTTGTAAAATTATGTATACAAACCGGATATTTAACAACAGGAGTATGTCCATACAAAATCCTGTGAACCGAAATGGCTGGTGGCATATCCATATCACACATAGTGTATTTCTTATTATTTCCCCATTGAAAACCGGCCACGATTGGGTTAGGATTGTCCATCCCATTTGCCAAAGGCCTGATTTTCACCTGAACTAATTTTGTGCTTTTTGCCGGTAAAGTCAGAGATGAGAGTAATGCATCGTCTAAAACAATTTCATCAGGTAACTGAATATCAACTTTACCGGTTATAGGATAAGGATATGTATTAGAGATGGTTACATTCAAAGTATATCCCTGCATCTCAGCTTTCAAGTCTATTCTGTCACCATAGTAATTTTCAAGAAAAATACGGTCAAGTAAAAGCATCTGCATGGCATTCCTGAAAGTTGAAGGGCCCATAATCACTCCATCCCTTAATACCGCGACCTCCCTCCTATCCATGATTGCATCCCACATCAGTTTTCGAGTCAGTTTTTCTCCCTTTTTAATAAACAATACCATGCTTGGAATCAGATTCCCCTGAAGATTTCCAGTACGGGTAACAAAAGGTACGTTTTGTGTATCTATCTGTAACTTATTGCCTTCCGAAGCTTGGTAACCGTCATAATGATATGCATCGCTTTCTTTATCATCAAAAGATCTGAAAACATATCCATTCTTCTTCCGGGCAAAATCTATCCAGTTTTCCTTCCCTCCCATATCCTGCACCTGCAATCCATCATAATCATCAAGACCGTAAATGGGAGAAAAACCTACATCAGTCACAACAGGCATTTTTGTACGTGAAATCCAGGATGATAGCTCATCTTTCATCAGGAAATCCATATAACCGCTGAAAACGAACCATGTATTTCCTTCATTCATTCCCTTCCCGATTATTTCCAGAGGACGGCCTGGAGTGCAGGTAACAGCCTTTAATAATGTTTCGGCTCCAAACCATCCTTTATGCATATCATAGGCAGAAACTATATCTCTGGTATTTTCCATAAGCTCCATGATTTTTAAACCTAAGCCAGGATCTTTGGATGCAATAACAAATATTTTCCTGTCCCTGTTTTCAAGCATAAAAGCATCAATCTGAACAAATTTCGAATCAGCAAACTGATAACTCTTTAAAACCTGTTTCCAGGAATCATTACCTTGGTATTTTTCCATGAGTTTCTTTCCGGTTTCGGAACCCGGATCAGTGAGTACAAGTATATTTCCAACTGCAGCAGCAGTGACAAGCTCGTTCAAAGAGGGATTGTCAAGCACTTTACCTGGAGAAGCCAGCCAATCCATTAAAAATCCTTCCTGCATCCAGAGACCTGGAACCTTCATGTCTTCTGCGATATCAACCTTGCTCTGGGCAATCATTTTTTCTACATCTGGAATGCTGATTTTATAAAGGTTCCCATACCTGTACCATTCTTTGTAATCGTTCCACCAGTGATTAGTATAACCGTTAAACTGAATTTCACTTCGAACCGTGTTCTCATATATATGCAATAATCCGTTATACTTATAATCCTCTAACTGCTGCGCTGAAACAGTATAAGAGCTGATAAATAATATAGTAATAATAATCTTTATACCACCAATAATGAATTTTCTCATAATTTTTAATTTAATTGAACGAATGTATGAAAGAAATATTTATTGTGCTTTAAAACTTAACAAAAAAGGTCTTGTAAAGAAACCTAAAAATTATTTTACATTCTAAACTATGCATATTTAAAACAAAATTTAATATCCAAATTAAATCATTTTTTTTATTGTTGATCCTTACTTCTTATATAAAATAATGTAAATTGTGCATGAAATGATTCAATCCTGTTCTTTTTGAATTGGTATTGAAAATTTTTACCAGCACTAAAAAGATATTAATTTTAGCTTATAAAGAAAATAATATTTATGTCAAATTTTTAGAGTTTAACAAATTAAGGAATTATGACTATTAAGGAAGCGCTTAAATCTTCAGGTACACTTATTTCAGACGGTGCATGGGGAACCTTCCTGTATCAGAAAGGTCTAAAGGCCGGAACATGTCCTGAAGCCTGGAATATTGATCATCCTGATGAAGTTCTTGACATTGCAATGAGTTATGTAAAGGCGGGCGCCAATATGATTTTGACCAACAGTTTCGGTGGAAATAAATTCAAATTGGCACACTTTGGCCTGCAAGAAAAAGTATATGAATTGAATAATGCAGCAGCAAAAATATCAAAAAAAGCTGCCGGAGATAATATTTTTGTGCTTGGTTCAATTGGACCGACAGGTGTTTTCCTTCTAATGGGTGAAACTACAGAAGATGAGCTATATGATGCCTTTAAAACCCAGGCCATTGCTCTTTCTGATGGCGGAGCAGATGCTATTCTCATTGAAACCATG
>CAZKMG010000195.1:0-7119 GCA_964553465.1 uncultured Bacteroidaceae bacterium | reverse complement strand
TTTTTTGGAAATTAAATACATCATAATCATATTAGTATTAATAATCATCAATATTTAAATGATCATATTTTTGATTCAAATTTTATCATCATTACACAATTTATGTTTATATAATAATATACTATTCCGGACTATTCAAATTTGAACCAATCGATTGAAAGTAGATCTTTTCCCCGTCCGGAAAACTGAAACCACAATGCATGTGTGCCAGTTACGTTTTCCACAGCAGAAGATAAAATTTGCCATTCGCTTGTTCCTTCTGAAGTCCCAAGGTTGATTTCAGCAAGTTTCCTGTACCAGGGCTGATCCAGGTAAACGACAATCCTGCCTCCGCCGGTGCCGGGCTTAATCCGAAGGGAAATGGTTTTAACTCCCTTATCAAAGTCAATATATTTAAACGCTGCCTTATCCCCGTTTTCAATCTGAAAAAGTCCGTCATTATCCAGAGTTATCGGCTGTACTCTAATATTCCCCAATAATAAACATGCACGTTCCGCTTCGATTTTTGATGTAGCTAAAAGAGGACCTGAGGCTCCCTGGGATGTCATTTCAACTTCAGGAATAGATCCGTCTTCATTAAACGCTATGGGCTCAATACAGGCCTTCCGCATCTTATTGCAACCTTGAGTGGACCTGTGATAAAAAACGTACCATTTACCTTTGAACTCAGCAATGGATCCATGATTATTCCAGTTACCCGGATTGCAATGATCATTATCCACTATTACACCACCATAAGTATAGGGCCCAAAGGGTGATTTGCTTGTAGCATAGCCAATACATGTAGGCATTTCAGCCCGGCTGATATCTGCATATACAAGATAGTAAATCCCGTTACGCTTGGCCATGAAAGCCCCTTCATGAAAATAATGTTTGTCTTCAGTTATTATACTGTCTTTTAAAGTTGAAAGGTCCAATTCGCGCATATTGGACTTCATTTTAGCCATTTTCATACTGAACTGACCCCATAAATAATAGGCTTGTCCATCATCATCCATAAAAAGTGAAGGGTCAATTTGGTTATAACCGCCAAGATTAAGACGCTGACCGACGGTAAAAGGCCCGATCGGACTGACAGAACTTGCAACTCCCTCAGCAGACGAATTATCTGGCTGACAGTAATAAAGATAAAAAGTATCCTTATACACAGCACAATCCGGGGCGAATAAAAGGCTGTTATTATAGTTCACCTTATCACCTTTTCCTTTTGATGCGAAAATATTTTGATCAATTTTCCATGTTTTTAGATCTTCCGTAACCATTACATGATGAATCCAGGAACAATAATAGTCGCAACTTTCATCCAGAGATCCATAAACATATAACTTTCCATCTTTCCAGACATGTGCCGAGGGATCAGCAATGTAAACTCCCGGGGGAGAAATCGGATTTTGAGAAAACAAATAGTTACTTGTTATAAGTAACATAATTATTGTAGATCTTAAGTTCATGTTTTTATTTTTTGATCAATCCGATACCTGGTAATTCATCATGAAGACTATACGTCGGGTCCTTAAACAGGGGGCCACCGGTAAATGGTTCTTCATCAGGGTTAATATGTGGATCAAGATCGATAAAGCTAAATCCACCTATTCCTGCAACAAAGTGAACAGAACAACTTAATGCCAGTCTGGATTCCAGCATACATCCGATCATAAGTTTTATATTCGCACTGCGAGCTATAGCTGCAATATCAAGTGCTTCAATAATTCCGGATTTCATGAGCTTGATGTTAATAACATCAGCGCAGCAGGTTCGGACAACATTTATGGCATCAGCACTTGTAAATACCGATTCATCAGCTGCAATGGGGATGGAGGTGTTATCCTTTACAAACTTCATTCCAATCAGATCATGTTTTACTACAGGTTGTTCAAATAGTATTGGCCGGATATGGTTTTTTTCCAGTTCTTCAATAAATCGAAGGGCCTCGGGAGGTGAGAAACCCTGATTTGCATCCAGGGTTATTTCACATGTTGGAGCTCCATCTTTGATTGCTAATAACCTGTCAATATCTGCAAAAAGATTTTTACCGACTTTAGTTTTTAAAATTTTGTACCCTTTCCGGGCAAGTGCAGCTGCATTTGCTTTTGCAGTGGCCGGTGGTACAATGTCCACTGTATAATCAGTTTCTATTTCATTTTCCACTCCACCTAAATATTTGTAAAAGGGAATTTTTAATGATTTTGTGAAAGCATCCAGCAGAGCCATTTCGATTGCACAGCGTGCTGTAACCTGGGCCCAGAATACTCCTTTCAGGTGTTGAGATATTTTTCGATAATCGGAAACATCCATCCCGATAAGAAATTCTTTGCAACTATGCAGTGTCGCAAGCACAGTAGCCTGGTTTTCACCATTTATAGGTTCTAGGGGAGCTGCTTCACCATACCCTTCAATACCGTTTTCTAAGGTTAAAGTAATTAATGCGTTTTCAATATTATATTTTGTCCCGATAGCAATGGTAAACGGTTCATCCAGCGCAATATTTATTGCTTCGATTGTTACTGTTTTAATTTTTGTTGAGTCCATGAGAATCTCTCCATTTTTTTAATATGTATAAAAGTTCCTCTATTTGATCCATGGTATGGATGGCCGATACAGTAATTCTTAAAATATAATGATCTTTTTTTACGGGATAATCAACAACCGGGACAATAATATTGTTTTCTTTCAGATAGCGGGAAAGATTTTTGGCTTTTTCCTGTAAGGAAAATAGTACAGGGATGATCGGCGTGGGATCCGGTGTAGTCATAAACCCAAGGTTTTTTATTCCCACTCTTATTTTTTGGGCATTTTGAATTACCATGGTCCGTAACTCAGGTTTATTCTTGACAATGTTCAGGGATGAACAACCTGCTGCTGCGAGTACAGCCGGTAAAGAAGTTGATGCACAATAAAGAGTTGATCTGTTTCTGATGTTTTTTATCAGATTTTCTCCTGCCGCAATGAATCCCCCATATGCACCTAAAGCTTTACTCATTGTTTCCGACTGGTATATGTCCGGAGCATTGTCGAGATTGAAATGTTCAGGAGTACCTCTGCCGTTTGCGCCAAGTATTCCGGTTGCATGAGCATCATCAATAATGATAGCTGCATTATATTGAATGGCCAAAGGATGAAGTTTATCCAATGGAGTAATTTCTCCTGTTAATGGGAAAATCCCATCAGTGAGAATTAATGGTTTTAGTTTTCTATTTTTTTTCAGGAGGTTTTCAAGATCAGTGGGATCACAATGACGGTAAAAATAAACGGCTGAAATATCAAATGGAATTCCATCAGTAAAACTAGGATGAGCCGATTCATCAATAAAAAGTGCTGAATACCGGTCTTTCAATGCATGTAGAAGAATTCTGTTTCCGAAGTAACCTGAGGCAAAAGCAACAGAATCATCCTTGTTTTTAAAGATAGATAAACGTTTTTCCAGCTCAAGGTGGAGATTGGAAGTACCTGTGGTTTGGCGTGAACCGGAAAAATTTATGCCATAATGTTCAAGAGCCTTTGCTGCATCATTCACAATGGTCGGGTGATTAGCCAGACCCAGGTAATTGTTACCTGCAAAAAAAGAATACTTACTATTATTTATCCGGACATAGTTACTTATACCACTATCAAGTATTTCCATACCATTTATTTCACGATGTGGGCATCAATAAAATATTGATATATTGACTTCTTTATGTAAAAGAAAGCAATTGCAACTGTTTAAGGCCCGGAGGATTTTCAAATTATCTGTCGGGAAGAATGGCTTTGACCAATCCGGGAATAAATATTCACGGTAAGGCAGATAAACCGGCAGTTACACTTAATAAATTCTCGGAAATTCCAGGTTGCAATCCTTTACTCTCAGACAATTACATGGATCCAGTCCTCGCTGGCCACTGATTTTTCAAGTGCCTCAAGAACTGCCATCCCATACAATATACTTTGATGAGACCTTGGTTCCTTGCCGGTCCTGAACATTTCAACCATTTCAGTATATCCTCTTTCGGGATCTGGTTCTTTAATTCTCGGCTTAAGTTCTACTATTCCTTTCCTGGTTTCTATGTAATTTGCAAAAGCATAAGTCATTTTTAGAAATATCATTGTTACGAGCATACCATTTCCAAAATCCAGGCTTGCCGTGGCATTTTTACCATTCCTTGAGACACGTACTTTCTCAATATTGTCTCCAAAAATATTAAGCAATTGCTCCACGGCATGCACTCCATAGAAAAATACGCCACCCCATTTAGATTCTATATCAACCGGGCTATAGCTGATGAAGTGATTAATCTTGCCAATATCTTCCATTTGTTGTTTGATGTCCAAAGTTTCTGCGCTGTATGCCAGTGTACTGTAGGAGGATACTGGTGTACCCAGTGAACGGGCCAAGTCAAGAAATTCTTTACCTTCCGAAACCCTGTAACAAAATGGTTTATCAATAAATGTTGGGATCTTGGTTTTAATAAAAGGAATAGCCGGTTCAAGATGGTATTTTGCATGCCTGTGATCAACAATTAATGCATCAATTTTACCCAGCATTTCTTTTGGATCTTTAACAATGTTAGGAATTTTCCCTTTTTCCATGGCAGCTTTAGCAAATTCTTCTGTCTCTCCCCAGACATACAATACCTCTACTCCCGGGAATTTTTTATCAATATTGAACATTTTTCCATACCCAATGGTATGAGAGTTTTCAGCACCAATTATTCCTATGCGGATTGGTTTTTGAAAGGCAGGTTCATTTGTTTTTACATTCGTATCGATTTGTGAAGCAAATGCTGAGGAGGATGAAAATGCAATACTCGATAAGGCTGCACCAGCCCCCATTTTTTTAATGAATGATCTTCTTGAATCCATAAAGTATATTTATTATAATGTATCATTCAAAATTATTAAAATTCATAAGCATTTAACAATTATCAAATACTTTTATGAATTATTTGCAAATTATTTTTTTTAATTACTTCATTCATAAAAGATTGCAAGAAATTCTTTGGTAAAGGAGAAAATAATTTCATACTCACATTGAAATTTTGTTATTTATTATCTAATTTTGACGACCTTCTGGATTTCTTTATTTATTAATGGATTTAATCAGGCATTATTTTATAATATAATTTATTTCTCTTCATGAAAGATTCAAAATCATTCACCAGTCTGCAGCTAATCATCTTAGTTGTATTACGTTTTTTAATTGGATGGCATATTTTATATGAAGGTATTTCGAAATTAATCACGCCTAACTGGTCGTCTTTAAGTTTCTTGAGTGAATCAAAGTGGATACTTTCAGGATTTTCCAACTGGATAATCTCCAACGACAGTATATTACATTTTGTAGATTTTCTCAATACCTGGGGATTAATTGCTATCGGTATAGGTCTTATATTAGGACTGTTTACCAGGTTGGCATCCATTGCAGGGGCTATTTTGCTCTTTATTTATTACCTAAATAATCCACCCTTAATTGGACTGGAATATTCTGTTCCGATGGAAGGAAGTTACCTCATAGTTAGTAAGACCCTTATTGAGGCTGTTGCCCTTGTAGTTCTAACAGTCTTCCCAACGGGTAAAATAATAGGATTGGATATGTTTTTATCCAGAAAAAAAAAGTAAAATAATTGGAGGATTCATATAATGGCAAAAGAAAAAAAACAAAAAGAAAAGCCTGAAGAAATTAATGAAGTTTCAAGTGGCTCCATGCTTAAAAGAAGGACCATTCTAAAGGCACTGGCTGGGATACCTGTCCTAGGTGTTTTTGCATATGGTGCTTTAGATAAAAGGTCATATGACATTCAGAAAAAGAAAAAAATTATTGTAGATTTAGGACTGGATAATATTCAGGCACCAGCCGTACTTAAAAGTTCCACTGCGAAAAAAGATTTTCTTCGACTCGGATTCATCGGTTTCGGTGTCAGGGGCGGACAATTATCCAATGCATTAGGGTTCATGCATCCTGATGATGTTGAAAAAAGGAAAGCAAATAATACCCTGGATGAATGGCTTGAGCAGGAACCTCTCAATGTAGCAGTCACTGGTATATGCGATGTATTCGATCTTCATGCAGAGAGGGGACTTGCTACTTCGCAGAATGAAACACGTCCGGGTGGTGGTTCCGGAACAACACCTCCGGTGAAACGCTATCGTCATTACCACGAAATGCTGGAAGATAAGGATATTGATGCTGTAATTATTGCCACCCCTGATCACCATCATGCCCAAATGACAATTGATGCAGCTAAAGCCGGTAAACATATATACTGTGAAAAAAGCCCGGCACTTCATGAAGATGAATTAAATGAAGCGTATAATACTGTTAAAAATAGTAATATTGTTTATCAATTAGGACACCAGATCACTGAGAATGTTATTTTCCAGCAAGCTAAAGAAGTCATTAAAAAAGATATCCTGGGTAAGATCTCCATTATTGAAACTACTACTAACCGTAATTCAGCAGATGGGGCATGGATAAGGCATCTTGATGCAAACGGAAACCTGAAACCGGGAGATGAAAAATCCATTGACTGGGAACAATGGCTCGGTCCAGCTCCTAAAGTACCTTTTAGTGTTGAACGTTACTATGACTGGGTTAAATGGTTTGATTATGATACAGGGGTGATCGGGCAGTTATTTTCTCATGAATTTGATGCAGTTAACCAATTATTAAGAATTGGAATTCCTGCATCAGTGGTTGCATCAGGTGGAGTTTATTATTGGAAAGACGGCCGCGAAATGCCGGACGTTTTTCATGCTGTTTTTGAATATCCTGATCGTGACCTCTCCCTGTTTTATAGCTCAACCCTTTCAAATAGCATGAGCAGAGGTCGTATGTTTCTTGGACATGATGCAAGCATGGAGTTAGGGAGTTCTATCACTATTACTGCGGATAATAATTCAACCCGCTATAAAAAGCAAATCCAGTCAGGATTAATTGATACATCAACACCTATGATAACGATTAATCCCGGATCGGGATCGATTGATGCAGTGACTTCTCCAACGGAAAAGTATTATGCTTCAAGAGGATTAACCACTACTTATATTAATGGCCGTCAGGTGGATGTAACCCATCTGCACCTGAAACAATGGCTCGATTGTATCCGTAATGGAGGAATCCCTACAGCAAACATTGATCTGGCT
>CAZKMG010000194.1:6482-7120 GCA_964553465.1 uncultured Bacteroidaceae bacterium | reverse complement strand
GTAATCATTCTGTTTTAATATAAAAATCTGATAATTCAGAATAAAAGTTCATTTTAATTGTCATATACCATGCTAATAAGGAAATTTTTATTGATAACATGGTTTGCATTATTTTCGATGTTAACCGTCTTTGGCCAGTTTTCTGAGCAATCTTTGAAATTTGGTGAAGTCTTTGATAGAATATCAAAGTATTATGTTGACACTATTAATGGGAATAAATTTCTCGAGGAAGTTATAGTTCAAATGTTACATGACCTTGATCCTCATTCCTCTTATTTGAGTAAGGATGAAGTAAAAGCTATGCAGGAGCCACTTGACGGAAATTTTGAAGGGATTGGAGTTAGTTTTAACGTATTAAATGATACTATATTTATTATAAACCCCATTTCAGGCGGACCTTCAGAAAAATTAGGAATCAAGGCTGGAGATAGAATTATTATTATTGATGGAGAAAACGTTGCTGGAGTTGGTATCTCAAATACCGATGTGATGAAAAAACTCAAAGGTAAAAAAGGAACAAAGGTCAGCGTTTCAATTTTACGCAGTGGAATCGCTAAACTAATAGATTTTGTCATTGTAAGGGATGAAATCCCTATATATAGTTTAGATGCATCTTACATGGTGGATGATAAGACCGG
>CAZKMG010000194.1:0-6472 GCA_964553465.1 uncultured Bacteroidaceae bacterium | reverse complement strand
AAACTCCATCTTTCAAGAAAACATAATGAAATTCTATCGTATCTTGTTTGAAATTAAATAAGTTAAGCAATAATGATTCCGTCCCCCCTGGATCAAAGGTAGACCGGATATATAAAACTTTCCCGCTTTTCTTCTACATCTGTCAAGGAGTTTTATGACGCCATAGTATTACTGAAAGAACAAGGCCTTCAGCATTTGATTCTTGATTTAAGCGGAAATGGGGGTGGGTATTTAAAAGCTGCTGTGGATCTTGCTGATCAATTCATATCAGGTAGAAAAATGATAGTGTATACGGAAGGAATGCAGAATCCACGAAGAAATTATTATTCTTCCGAATCGGGTGAATTTCAGGATGGTATGCTAATTGTAATGATCGATGAAAGTACAGCTTCTGCAAGCGAAATCGTTGCTGGTGCCCTGCAGGATTGGGACAGAGCTGTAATTGTTGGTCGAAAGTCATTCGGTAAAGGACTTGTTCAACAACCTTTTCAACTTTCTGATGGCTCCCTGATCCGACTGACTGTGGCCAGATATTACACACCAACTGGAAGATTAATTCAAAAATCTTATCAGGATGGTTTTGAGGCCTATTCCAGGGAATTGATCAGTCGCTATAACAATGGTGAACTGAATTCTTCTGACTCTATTTCATTTCCCGATTCACTTAGATTTAAAACCCTAGGATTGAATAGGGTGGTTTATGGAGGAGGGGGTATTATGCCTGACTATTTTGTTCCCATTGATACTACATCGAATACAGAATATTACCGAGATATTATCAGAAAGGGAATTTTCAACCAGTTTATCCTGAAATATGAAGATAAACACAGGAATGAACTAAAGTCTATGTACCCGAATTTCTCATCCTATGAAACAAATTTTATTGTGAATGATGAGATAACCTCTCAATTGATAAGTTATGCTAACGATGAGGGATTAACATTTGATCATGCAGAATTTGAAAAAAGTAAAAATAACCTTGTTCATCTTATAAAATCCTATATTGCCAGAGATATCTGGAGTACAACAGAGTTTTATAGAATTTATAATCAAAAAGACCCTATTTTTCTTAAGGCAATTGAAATAATGAAGAGTCCGGACTTATATACGAAAAAGCTTCAAGCGTATCATGGTGATTGATCCATAAAAATAAAATGATTTTTTTCTGGATAGCTGATAACTATATTGAACTCCTGGGTAGTATTACCGGACTTATCTATTTATATTTCTCCATTCGGCAGATAATCTGGCTTTGGCCTCTTGGTATTATCTCCTCACTGTTATATATAGTTGTATTCTTTAATTCGAAGTTTTATGCAGACATGGGCCTGCAGGTTTATTATTTTTTTATCAGCATTTATGGCTGGTATTTTTGGAAAAAAGGCGAGGAACAAGGGATGAGTAATAAACTTAAAATCATTGTTACATCTTCCAGAGAATGGGTAATTTTTGTTTCTGTTACTTCTTTTCTTACTTTACTTACAGGGATTGGACTGGATAAATACACTGATTCCCCGCTTCCTTATTGGGATGCTTTCACTACATCGGGAAGCATTGTGGCAACATGGATGCTTGCAAGAAAATACCTTGAACACTGGCTTTTTTGGATTGTAGTTGATTTAGTATCGTTAGGTACTTATATATACAAGAGTTTATATCCGACAGTCATACTCTTTTTGGTTTATACTTTAATGGCAGGAATTGGATATATTAATTGGAGGAAAGACCTGAAAAAAATAGATTTGTGATTACATTTGCTATAACCGGACCTGAATCAACAGGTAAAACCCTTATCTCCGAATTCCTTGGCAAAAAACTTAATGGATTAGTTATTCCAGAATATGCAAGGGATTATTTGTCTGGGAAAAACGGGAAATATTCTTATAAGGATATAGAAATCATTGGCCGGATGCAAATCAACCAAAGAAAAACTGTAGATGAAAAAAAATATAAAATTGTTATTCTGGATACATGGTTAATTATAACCAAAATATGGTTTATTGAAGTGTATGGAAAATATCCTGGATGGATTGATAAAGCTATTCAACAGTTTCCAGTTGATCTCTATTTATTATGTAAACCGGATATCCCATGGATACATGATCCCTTGAGGGAAAATGGAGGTGAAAAACGTAAATATTTGTATAACAGATATTTAGAAGAGATTAATCAAATAAAAATCCCTGTTGGGATAGTATCTGGCACCTATAAGCAAAGACTTGATAATGCATTTGAAATAGTAAAATCACATATTATAAAATAATTCCTTGAAACAACTCCCATATATAGCAACTACTTTATATGGTCTGGAAGGTATTCTGACCAACGAACTTCATGAACTTGGGGCTGAAGAAATATTTTCTATGAACCGGGCAGTCGGATTTAATGGGAGCCAGGCAATTCTGTATAAAATAAATATAGGATCAAGAACTGCAATGAGAGTTCTTAAAAATATTATTTCATTCAAAGTAAATAGTACGGATGATCTATATAAAAGTATTTACAATATTTCCTGGGAAGATCATTTTTCTTTGAAAAATTCCTTTATGATTAACAGTTCAGTCAATTCAAGTCGTTTCACACATAGCCATTATGTCTCTCAGAAAGTGAAAGATGGGATTGTCGATCATTTCAGGAAAATTACCAGCTTAAGGCCATCGGTAAATACTGAAAACCCAGATATTGTAATAAATATTCATATTAATAATGATATGGTCGACGTTGCCCTTGACAGCTCCGGTGAACCACTTTTTAAAAGGGGTTACAGGGCTTCTCAATATATTGCTCCTTTAAATGAAGTATTAGCAGCAGGTATGCTTAAAATTGCAGGTTGGAATGGCATAGGAAATTTTGTGGATCCAATGTGTGGATCGGGTACTATTCCGATTGAAGCTGGTTTAATGGCAAGGAATATTCCACCAGGAATCTTTCGCACAAAATTTGGTTTCATGAATTGGAAAGATTATGATGAAACCCTTTTTACCAGGTTGAAAGAATCAATGTTCAATCTAACTGAATTTAAAGGTTCCATTTCAGCTGCAGATATTTCTAGGGAGGCTATTAATCTGACAAAACGCAATCTACGAAAAGCTTTACTCGATGATATCATTGATGTGCAAAACAAAGATTTCAATTCTTTTAATCCACCTGAAGGAGGGGGGTTAATAATTATCAATCCTCCTTACGGAGAAAGACTAAGAGAGGAGGAGATAGAAAATTTTTACAAAGAAATTGGCGATACATTAAAAAAGAAATATTCTGGATTTGAGGCATGGATTTTAAGTTCAAACATTTCCGCACTTAAATTCATTGGACTACATCCTGAAAAAAAATATGAACTTTTAAATGGCTCATTAAAATGTAAGTTTCAGAAATATTCAATCTATGAAGGAAGTAAAAAAACAAAAAAATGAAGACTAATATTTAATTTTTATCAAGAAAAACATTGTCTTAGTAATTCAAAATGCCTCATTATCAGTCAAAAATAGTGTATTAGCCAAAAAATTGAACTACAGGGATCAATTATGCATATACTTACTATTTTTATTGTAATTTTATAATAGATGAAAAACTTAAAAAAAGTATATATTTGACATTTATTAGCAGATGAAATTTTTAATAATTTGCTGTTAATTGGAAAATTATTAAGTTCATTAAGAAAAATATTAACTGAATCACATTAGTTTTTGCGAAGATAGATTTTTTTATATATTTGTTGAGCTTAACAGAGTTTAGTTATTTTTATTGGGTAAATAAAGAAAAAGGCCTCAATGAGTTTTGATATAAATGAGTATTACTCTAATTTAAATGGCGGAGATGTTCTTCTAGCATATAAGGGGAGCATTACAAGTGATTTAATCAGTAATGTTCTCGAAGTCGTTGAGACTAAACTTGACGATCTCAGTGAAGGTGCAAAGATCCGTAAAAAGGTATACAATGTACTGGTAGAAAGTTTACAAAACCTTTACCATCACATTGATGAACTCCCTGATTTATTGCAGAATTCTTTCGATCCAAGATTTGGGGTCCTTGTTATTTCCAGGGTGGATGTTAATGTCTATAAAATAACTACAGGCAACTTTATTAATTCCAAAAAAATAAAATTTTTAAAAGATAAAATTGATAAAATAAATTCTTTATCACAGGATGAGTTAAAGGATATGTATAAGTTTATCCTGAATCACCAGAAACTATCTGCTAAAGGTGGTGGAGGTTTAGGATTGGTTGATATTGCAAGGAAAACGGGAAATAAACTTGAATATAGCTTTGAAAATTATAATGATGACTATTACTTTTTTAATCTGGATATTTTAGTTTCATAATTTGTATTCAATAATTTAAAGTTAATTATATGGAAGCAATTTCAATTGAAGGAACTGCAAAAACCCCAACTGTTAATTTTGATGCACAAGGTGGAATTTTTGAAATAAAAGGGAGGTCAATTCCTGAAAATTCTATTGAATTCTACAAACCTTTAGTTGATTGGTTGGAGGAATATTCGAAAAGTCCTCAGGCGTTAACCCAGGTGAATGTCCAGCTTGAATATTTCAATACTAGCTCATCCAAATGTATTCTTGATGTATTTAAGAAACTGGAAACTATCCACAAGGGTAAAAGTGAAGTGATCGTGAACTGGTATTATGAGGAAGATGATGAGGATATGCTTGAAGCTGGTGAAGATTATGAATCTATTATACGTGTTCCATTTAAAATGATCGAAATTGTCGAATAGGTAAAAAATGACTAATTTGAACCGAAACTTTTTTATGTGCATGGAATTAAGAGGTTATAATTATAACCTCTTTTTTATGTATATTTTTGTCAAAACTTAATTTCCCAAATGAATTATAGCTATACCTATACCTGAGATGCCCAACTTATTATTTATTTCTTATATGGACTAATTAATATTTATTTTTTTTTGATAGCTCCAGATTTTCGAAGAAATCAAGTAATTTTTTTAGTAACCGATAGTATAATGCCACAAATAATAAAATTGTGCTGATCCAGATTACTATGATATTTACCCAGAAGGTAGAGTAATACTTTCCAAAGAACTGTTTTCTTGGAGCATAAAAATGGGCTTTCAGGAATGGATTAACAGGATCAAGATATATAGGATCAGTTTTTTGAATCAATTCCCCGTTGCTTTCAACGATGCGTTCAAACTCGTTTTTATTCGTCACAAATTCGGTCAGACTTTCATTACTGTAATTACGTTTTAATTTTGCTATATAGGATTGATCTTCTTTCGTTTTTAACTTATTTTTACGATTATATACAATCTTAAATAGTTTTGTATAAAAATCTCTTACTTTTTCGAGATAACTTATTGCACTATATAAAATTTCCTTGTTTATGCCGTCAAATGTTAATTTGTTAATATCACCATATTCAATGAGCGGAGTAGATTCAAAATCCTTTTTCAATACTTTTCTGTAAGCAGTTTCTTTTAAAATTTCATTCCGAACAAGATCCAGATTATAGGAATTTTGTTTAGAGAATGATTTATCATCCAGGTTTTTTTCAACAAACCTCAACTTATTTTGCAGGTCGTTTATTAGGAAATCAGACTTGAAACTTGCATTACTGCTCAACTTATCAAGGAAATAAAATCTTTTCTGATATTTATTCTCCATAAACTGATACGTAGCAAGTGCTTCATAAGCCCATCGGGCAGTAATAATTTCCCCGTATAACGGGATTGACTTCGGATTTGAAATATTCGGATTCAGTTTCTCATATTTAACGATAATTCCGCTCAGAATTATTTGAGGAATAACAAGAAAAGGTATTAAAATATAAATAGTTACGACAGTTTTAAAACTATCTGAAATGACAAGTCCTATCAGGTTTGCGCTTGCCCATGCACTGAAAAGAACGAGCCAATATTGAAAATACATTCCTCTTATTTCCATTATGCTGTTACCAATTATTACAAAGCTGGCTGCCTGAATGGCTGAAAGAGCAAACTGGACGGTAACTTTTGAAAGGAGGTAGCTTGACCAACTAAGGTTTAGGAATGTTTCACGTTTTAATATTCGTCTATCCTTAATAATTTCTTCTGCACTGCCAGTCAATCCCATAAATATACCTACAATTACTGACATAAAAAGATAAACTGGCAGATTGCTGTTACCTTCGAGGGTATAACCATACTCATTAGCCACATCCACGCTGTAGTATTTAATAATATATGCGAGCAAAAAAGCTAAAATTGGGGCCTCAAGAAAATTGATCGCAATGTATTGAGTATCACTGAGTTTTTTTAATATATCACGAGTTACAAATACCCATAATTGTTTAATTTTATTTGGAATTTTAAAAGAAATTTCCGGTAAATCCGCTGGGGAAGCTGAATAACTTTCCTCTTCGATTTTATTTTCCAGATAAAACTTGGTCCATTCAGTTGGACTTATTTTCCTAGTATCAGTAAGTTTCCCATATTCATCCAATACTGAGGCTTCAACAA
>CAZKMG010000193.1:0-7206 GCA_964553465.1 uncultured Bacteroidaceae bacterium | reverse complement strand
CCTCAGGTACCTGAAAAGAATATGTTTAATACCCTATATTACAGGTTACCCGAAGTCACATCAATAAGTCTTGTTCAACAAGATAAACTCCTTTACGAGAGCCGCATTACTGTATTTCAGGCGGGTTGTTTGGTAAGCATACTTCTTGGTGAATAAACTAAGCCAAAAATCTAATTCATAATATCTAGCAATTCAATTTCGAATATCAAAACTGAATTTGGCTTTATTACTCCTGCAGCATTACGACCATATCCGAGTTCTGATGGCATGTAGAACCTGAATTTAGAACCAACCGGCATAAGTTGAAGCCCTTCTTTCCAACCTAGTATTACTTCATTGAGACCAACTTCAACTGGTTCTCCTCTGTCGATTGATGAATCGAACTTTGTGCCATTTGTCAGATTTCCCACATAATGTACCTTTACCTTATCTTGTGGTATTGGTTTCTTTCCAGTTCCCATTGTAACTATTTCATATTGAAGGCCACTTTCGGTCACATGAATTCCATCCCGATGTAAATTATCTAATAAAAATTTTTCACCAGCTTCCTTCTCTTTTTCTGCAAGCTGGGCTTCTATTTTCATAGCATATCTTGTGACGATTGAATTTGCTTCTTCCATGGTAAATCCAGGGTTCCCAGAACTATTATCTCTGATTCCCCTGATGAAGGTTTCAGTGTTAATTGAAATATTAAATTTTTCGACTAACTCAGTCCTAATTGCATCATAATAAAGTATGCCAATGGCATAAGTCATACTGTCCTCAGCGGTTTTTAATGAGAGAGTTGGTTGTGCTATCTGGGCATGTGTAATTAAACCAGTAGCGATAAATAATAAATATAGAAAAGTTTTTTTCATGGATGCTTTAATTGGGATGTAAAAGTAATTGAATATCATGTAAAACCAATTTTGAGATCTAAAAAATTTCGAATTCACAAATAAACCAATTTTTCTTAAATAAACACATGTATAACCAAATGCCTAATTAAAAGAAATTATTAACTTTGATAACATGTCGGAAACCTTTATTTTTCCATATATTAAAAAAATTATATATTGAAATGTGTCAATTATTATATACAAACCTAATGAACCGATTAATTCTTTTAACCATTTTTTTTGTTGTTATTATTTATTCCTGTAATACAAGTACAACAAAAAACCAGCCTGATTCTCCCCTTAGTAATTCACTTTCTATCGAACCCGAAGGCACTTTGTCAATAGGAGGTGCTTATAGCTTAAATCAGTTAATGCAATTATGGGCTGATTCATTCATGGCCCTTCATCCAAAAGTTAAGATTTCAATAACAAAAGAAGGAACGGGTGAAGGAATAAATGGTCTTATATCAGAAAAATTTGATATAGCTATGGTTTCAACATTTGTTGATGATCCTGATACATCGGTACAGCTTGAATATATTCCGGTTACCCAGGACGCTGTTGTTCTGATAATGAACCAGCAGAATCCATATCTTAATGAAATTAAAGAAAAAGGAATTACCCCACAACAATTATTGAACTTATTTACATCTGAAAAAAAGATAAGCTGGGGAGAAATTTTAAATACGACCTACAGGGCTGAAGCAATTGTCTATACTCGTTATGATGTTTCAGGAGCTGCCGAGATATGGGCTGGATTCTTATGGAAGACACAATCTGATTTAAAAGGCTTACCAGTACAGGGAGAAGACGAGATGATCAGGAAAGTCCAATCAACGCCTTTTTCCATAGGTTATTGTAATCTTGCTAATGCATTTGATATGGTCACCATGAGACCACTTGAAAAAATTGCAATTGTACCTATTGATCTTGACTATGATAGAGTGGTAGATTTTAAAGATATTAAACAGACAGGACTGAATGAGATTCATAGGTCTATTTGGCTAGGCAAATATCCAAAAACACTCTGCAGGAAACTTAATCTTGCAGTAAAGGTCAATAATCTCAATCCCCTTATGAATGCCTTCCTTGTTTACATATTAAATGATGGACAGAAATACGTGTCTGACAAAGGATTTTGTCCATTGAACAATATTCAGATTAAACATTCTTACGACAAGCTGGAAGTGGCAAACAAGACCATGGTAGAGCAAATAAAAGAATAAAATATGGAGGTTAAGCAACTCTTCACCTTTATTTCTGTTCAGGTTGATCATACATAAATTTTATAATTAAGTAGCATTGCACAAGACAATTTATGATTCATATGGATTTTAATATTTTATGGTATAATTCTCCTTTTGTACATAGTTTTTAAAATTGAGAAGTGCATTAAATGAACATAATTGAACTATTTTGGTTAACAACAGGATGATTTAATAATCTTTAATTATGAGGGCTTACTTTATTTTTATTATCACATTCATTATGATAAATGGATATGCTCAAAATAATCCTTCAATTAAGTTATGGACTGGCGAAGTTCCCGGTGAGATATCCAATAAACTACCTATAATTACTGCTCCATCAAAGGATAGTTCATTTAAGGTTATAGCTGAGGTCACAGATCCAGACATTGTTGTTTTTAAGGCTGACAAAGCAAAAAAATCCAGTATGGGTGTTATTATTTGTCCTGGAGGGGGATATAGTATTTTAGTTCCGGACAAAGAAGGATCCGAAATTGCAGAATGGTTTAATTCATTGGGAATTACTTCTTTTGTACTTCATTACCGTGTTCCGAATAAGCGGGAAGGAGCTTTACAGGATCTGCAGAGAGCAATTCGGATTGTCCGCAGTCGAGCTTCTGAATGGAATATAGATCCTGAAAAAATAGGGATACTTGGATTTTCTGCCGGAGGAAGTTTATGTGCTCGTGCTGCAACCCTTTTTAATCAAGCGACATATCCGGTTACGGATGAATATGATAATATCTCATGCAGACCAGATTTTACCATATTAATATATCCTGCATATCTGGATAATGGTCCTGAGAAAAGTCTTTCTCCCGAACTTAAAATTTCCAAATATACCCCACCTGTTTTTATTTACGGAACTGCTGATGATACTTATGGAAACAGTTGCCTAGTCATGGCCTCTGCATTAAGATATGCTAAAATACCTGTTGAACTGCATTTTCTACCTTCAGGTGGTCATGGATATGGATTACGTAAAGGAAATTATGCAGGAGAAACATGGCCTGGATTACTCGAAAAATGGCTAATTCATAATATTATTCTTAAGTAAGAGTATTTTTTATTTTGGGTTGGATAATCTTATTTATTAAAAAAGTTAAAAAATAAGTGCACATGAAAAAGAATTGGTTAATTATTGTTGGAATTTTTATTTGTTTGGCAGGGTTCTCTCAGGAGAAAATTACTGAAAACACATTACGATTGGTTTCTGAATCGCCTGAGGCATCAATTAACGATGTCACATGGTTGAAAGGTGACTGGATTAACAAAATATATGGGGGAATGGAAAAAGAAGTCTGGAACTTACCTGTTGCTGGAATTATGAAGGGTAGTTATAAACTTATAATTAATAATGAGGTATCTTCACAGGCAATGCTTAGTATATACGAAGAGTCGAACAGATTAATTTTACGGATTCAGCAAGTCTCAAAGGATTTGAACGGCCGGGAGATACTTACTGAAGCTGTTTCACACCCATTTGTAAAACTTACTATTTCAAAGATTTATTTTGATGGGATTACTTTCGAACAGGTTAATTCGAATAGAATTATTATTTATACATCCAAGAAAAATTCTAATGGCACATTCGATGAAGTAAAACAAATATTTTTCAGAGAAGGAGCAGATAGGTGCTTGATTTAGTGTTTGAAATTTTAGATTCTACGGTAATGGCTTTGTACCAATCCTGAGGTGTAAGATAAACTTCGAACCAGTTTAAGATACATTTTTTTTCGATAATCATCAAACAAACGAATTCCTTTGCCAAGGAGTACAGGAATTACCGAAATGATAAACTCATCAACCTGATCGTTCTTTATAAGAATATTGATAATTTCAGCCCCTCCGTCGCATAATATATTTTTGCCGGGAATAGTCTTCAACGTACGTATGAGATCCGATGGATTCCCATTAAAGAAAATATTGTTGTGATCATGGGGTCTTTTCTGCCTGGTAATTACATAACAAGTTTTATCTTTATAAGGAAATCCCTTCCCAAACGAGAGAACCTGTTCAAAAGTTTTTCTGCCGATAATCACAGTATCAATAGTCTCTAATAAAGATCCATATCCATAGTCTTCACCATGTCTTTCAACAATCGAAAGCCAATCTATTCCGCCATCTGATTTGGCAATATATCCGTCAAGACTTATGGCTATGTAAAGAACTACTTTTCTCATAATCAGTTTTATATTGATTATTTATTATTAACAATGTTTTGATGTTTTAGTTTAAATTTTCGAGGTTAGTGTAGCGTGAAGCAATATAATCATCATACTCCATTCTCTTATCAATCATACCATAAGATGTTAATTCAATTACTCTGTTACTTAAAGTTTGAATGAATTCATGGTCGTGAGATGTAAACAATATTATTCCTTTAAATGCAATCAGGGCATTATTGAATGCCTGTATTGATTCAAGATCAAGGTGGTTTGTAGGGGTGTCAAGGATCAGAAGATTCGCCTTCTTAAGCATCATCCTAGCGATCATACACCTGGCCTTTTCTCCACCTGAAAGAACGGAAACCCTTTTAAATACTTCATCACCCGAGAACAGCATTCTCCCAAGAAAACCCCTTAAATAAATTTCACTCGTATCCTCAGAAAACTGTGCCAGCCATTCCAGAAGATTCAAATCATTCTGAAAAAAATCTGAATTTTCAAGGGGCAGGTAGGCTGATGTAATGGTCTTTCCCCAAATGATACTGCCTGAGTCAGATTTTTCCTGGTCATTAAGAATTTTAAAAAGAATTGTCATAGCCCTGGTATTTTTCGATAGAAATACAATCTTATCATTTTTTTCTACAGTAAAATTCAGATTTTTTATCAAGACTTTACTATGAATGGATTTACTGAGACCATGCACTTCAAGAACCACATTTCCGGGCTCCCTTTCAGGAGAGAAAACAATTCCCGGGTATTTTCGAGTAGATGGTTTGATTTCTTCTATGTTCAGTTTTTCAATCATTTTCTTTCTGCTTGTTGTTTGTTTTGATTTGGAAACATTTGCACTGAATCGGGCAATAAATTCCAATAATTCCTTCTTTTTTTCTTCTGCTTTTTTGTTGTGCTGCATCTGTTGCTTTAAAACCAGTTGACTAGATTGATACCAGAAGCTGTAATTACCTGCAAAAAGTTGAATTTTACCAAAATCAATATCGACGGAATGGGTACATATCGCATCGAGAAAATGACGGTCATGTGAAACAACAAGAATTGTATTTTCAAAATTGGACAAATAATTCTCCAACCAGGAAACAGTATCAAGGTCAAGGTCGTTTGTGGGCTCATCAAGTAATAAATTATCGGGCTTACCAAAAAGGGACTGTGCTAGAAGAACTTTAACCTTTTCCTTTGCGCTCAATTCTTTCATATATTTATTATGAAGCTCTTCTTTCACACCAAGACCACTCAATAATATTGCAGCATCACTTTCGGCATTCCATCCATTAATTTCACTAAATTTTTCCTCCAGTTCAGATGCAATGATACCATCCTCTTCTTTGAAATCTGTTTTTGCATACAAATCTTCCTTTTTTAACATCAAATTCCATAATTCCTCGTAACCCATTATTACTGTAGTAAGAACTTTATATTCATTAAAAGCAAAATGATCCTGTTTTAATACTGAAAGTCTTTCACCACTGCCAAATGAAATTGAACCTCTCAATGGGCTGATCTCCCCTGAAAGGATTTTTATTAAAGTGGACTTTCCGGACCCATTCGCTCCAATGATCCCATAACAATTTCCTCTTGTGAATTTCAGATTTACATCCTGAAATAACACTCTTTTTCCAAATTGAACAGCCAGATTTGAAATCGTAATCATTAGCGAATCTTATTCAAATATATATTGGTACTTTTTATTGGGCGCAAAAGTAAATAATTGTATTTAATATTTTCTCTGAGGGAGAAAGAAATCTATTTTAAGCCGAAATAAAGATAACAGGTATTATTAAAGGTTTTCTTCATTAATTTCAATTCCAAGCCATTTTTCAAGAGCAGATATTAACTTTTCTTTTTCAGCAGGAGACATATTATTTATTCTTGCTGAAGCATGGTTTTTCCCTTTGAGTACGAACCACAATGCATCAACTTCCCGAGAGTAAGGCACGCCTGTTGCCGACCAGGTATCATCTCCGCCATAAATATAAATCATTTTGTCTCCCTTTGTGGTAGCCCATGTATAGACATTTCTGGAAATACATGAGTCATAGGGAACAATCATTTTATCTGGTGTAAATATTGCACTTGGATGTGGTTTGACTGGAAGGACTTTGAGATATCCTTCAAAATTGTCTGTATTATAGCCATAATAGCCTAATTCTGACGCACACTGATAATAATGGCTTTTCAGATTATTCATGGTTACATCTGAAAAGAAGTCAATATCTGAAATTGTAAGAAAATGTCTTAATGCATCATCCGCAGAAACAGTGTCATTAGGTATAGCTGTGCAATCATGTCCCCATTGCCAGAAAGAAAAAGAGTATTCAAGAACTGCATACTCCAATGATTCATTAAAGCTGAGATAAGTGAATTTTAGACCCGCACCAAGGCAATACCAACGTAAAAGTGGAATAATTTTATCTCTGTTTTGTAACATCCATATTTGAAATTTTCTTATTTTTTCACGACAATCAGATGTTCCAACCGTATCAAGAAATGTATAGATTCTTGTGTCTTCTTTACTCAGGTTAAGCGGTGCAACATAAGGTACACTGACGGCTACATCATCCGGATAGTAATACCTGTAAATTATAGTATTTTGTCCTCCTTTGCTTACGCCGGTACTTACCCATTTTCCTGTATAAATTTTTTTAAATAAAAGGTTAATTTTATGCAGGTCAGCGGCTGCCTGGGATACTTTAAGGTAAGAATAATCAATTGAGTCGGGTATACTTTCTCCGTAATACCTGTGCTCTACTAATATCTGGTTAGCATCCAGGAGCTTTGTAAGCTCGAATATGTAATTGAAGGTTTGTGAATATCCCTCAGTTATAAATACGACCGGATTATTAACTGCTTTGCTACTGAGAAATATTTTCTGTGTAAAAAAACCTTTATTTGGGTCTG
>CAZKMG010000192.1:0-7226 GCA_964553465.1 uncultured Bacteroidaceae bacterium | reverse complement strand
TGCCATATTTTGCTTTTCACTAACTGTAATTTAGAAACAACCGGAATGACAATAGAATTAAAATCAGAATTTCCAAAAAATTTCAATTATACAAAATATTCATTCTTGGGGAGGAACAGGCTTTCCCAATCTTTCATATTATTTATTTTATCGGTATCAAAATCAGAAAGTGCAATAATCAAAGAAGTTAACCGATATAGCAGGTTAAAGTTATTTACGGAATATAAAATTTTGTATTAATATAAGATTGATTTGAAAGTTATTTAATTATAAACCATATTTATTCTGCTAATTCATAAATAAAGTACACACAGAATTTTTATAATCAAAAAAAATAGATAGTTAGTTTTACATAAACCCTTGAATTTATTGTATCTTTATAAGAAGGCACCATTATATTTTTAGTTTCAAAAGCAAATTTTAATAATGCAAGTATCATATAAAATTATTCTTCTCCCCCTGATTATTTGTTTATTAAGTTTTTCAGCTTATACACAATCAAATCCCACGGTAAAACCAAAAATAGGATTGGTGTTAAGTGGAGGAGGGGCCAAAGGACTCGCACATATAGGCGTATTAAAGGTCCTTGAGGAGGCAGGTATCCACCCTGACTATATCGGGGGAACAAGTATGGGGGGTATCATTGGAGGTTTGTATGCAATTGGATATTCAGCGGACTCCCTTGACAGATTAGGACGCACAACACCCTGGAATTATTATCTTGGTGACGAGATACAAAGAAGAAACATAACAATTGAAGAAAAAGAAGATCTTGACCGTTTTGTTCTCTCATTTCCAATAAAGGAAAATAAAATACTTATTCCCAGCGGAGTTATTAATGGACAAAATATTGAAAATTTACTTAATAAGCTATGTGCCCCTGTTTATACAATCCGTGAATTCAGCGAATTTAAAATCCCATTTATATGTATTGCAACAAATATAGTAACTGGTAAGGAAGTAGTATTGAATAGCGGATATTTACCAACAGCACTGCGTTCAACGATGTCAATTCCCAGTGTATTTAGTCCGGTTGATTATAATGATCAATTGTTGGTTGATGGAGGTCTCGTGGATAATCTTCCTGCACTAAGAGTTAAAGATATGGGAGCAGATATTATCATTGGGGTGGATGTTGGTTTTCATTCTTATTCTAAAGAAGAGTTACAATCCTTACTCCGTATTATGGAACAATCATTATTCTTTTATGGAGAGGAATTAAATATCAAAAACAAAGCAATTTGTGATATTCTTATCATTCCTGAGCTGCAAAAATATAATGCCTCAAGTTTCAATGCTGCGGACAGTATTATTAATATTGGAGAAAGGGCTGCAAGAAAAATTATGCCACGCCTTAAAGCTCTTGCTGATTCCATCAGGAGACTATATCCGGAAAATATTTCAGATCAGCAAACACCTTCACTAGATTCAATTCAGTTAATAGATATTATCTATAACGGACTTGAAAAGGTTTCCCCTAAGCTGGTTTCAGGCAAATTGCAGATTTCTGTTATGCAGAAGGTAACTCCCGCAGATATTGAAAAAGCAATAAGCAGGATTTATTCTTCATTGTATTTTGAAAATGTAACATATGAGATTCAAAAAATTGAGAAAGGGACTCGTTTAATAATTAATTTGAAAGAAAATAAAGGTGGACTTTTTCGCGTAGGGATACATTATGATTCAAATAATAAATCAGCCATTCTATTAAATACAACTTTCAGAAATATTCTATTAAATGGATCAAAACTTTCTATTAACGCAGCTTTAGGAGATAATCCGTACTTCAGAACTTCTTTATTTAAGAACAATGGGTGGAAACCTGGATATGGAGTGAATTTTGAAACTAACGTTAATCAAATGTTTTTATATAAAGATTCAAAAAAAGTTTCTGCTATCAATTATTCAGAAACAAAACTTCAATTATTTACACAATCCATTATACAAAATTCTTATTCATTAGGTGCAGGAGTTGAGTTTGAGAATTCATTTATTAAGCCAATTATTGATCCGGTTCTTGGTATCGCCAAATACCGAAACAGTTTCATTAACTATTACGGATTCCTTACTATTGACAGTTATGATAATGCTTTTTATCCTTCTAAAGGGATAAAACTTAATTCTGAGTTAAAATTGATTACCTCAGCAAAAAATTATTCACCAGTTGCTTTTCTGGCAGCTCAATTCAGTTTTGCAAATAAAATTTTCGATCGTGTAAATATTATTGGTCATCTTTCAGGTGGTGCAGTAAACGGAGATTCCATCCCATCTCAGTATATGTTCTATACTGGAGGAATTGTTGAAAATATACGTATTGGATTGATGCCTTTTGTTGGTCTAGACTATATGGAAAGATCAAATAGAAGTGCTTTAATCTCCGGAATTGATCTTCAATTAAGGTTTTGGAAAAATATTTATATTATTTTAAAGGCTAATGCCGGGAATTTAGCCAATCATTTTACTCAGTTATTGCAGTTGGATCAGGTAATAAGCGGATATGGTATTACACTTGGATATAACAGCCTGATTGGACCCATTGAATTAACTACATCAATGTCTGGAAATCAACCTAGAATTCACAGCTTTGTGCGAATTGGATTTTATTTTTAAAATAACTGATCAGACAATCTTTTTGACCTTCTGATTTTTACTAACCGCATCAACCATTTTCCCCCAATGAATTTTCTCTTTGGACTCAAGTGATTCATAGGCAAATCCATTGTCTGTCATTATAATCCTGCACTTTCCAAGTCCATACCTGTAAGAATATACAAGATCCCCTACTTCCAGAGGTCTATTATCTATATCAGAAAAGGGTAATCCGGATTTTTCTTTTTTCTTACTTTTTCTGAATAATTGAAACATATAATTCTGGTTTAAAAAATAAAAAGAGAATATCTAATTTCAAGTTTGAATTTATAAATTGAAATTTAATCAATAATCGAATTTTGATTTTAATCTGATAAGACCTGATCGACTTATTGGTATTTTCTTACCATTCTTCATGACTACCACTCGGCTTGATTTTTCATAAGGTTCAATCTTACGAATGAGATCAATTTTTACAATATATGATCGGTGAACACGCAAAAATTCTTCAGGATTAAGGTGATTTTCATAATATTTTAAGGTTTTTTGTTTGAGATAATGTTCATTTTCAGTATAAATCATTACAAAATCATCCTGTGCTTCCATGAAATTTATCTGATGAACTGGTAAAACTACAACTGAATTTCGGCTTTTAACTACAATACGGTTTAATATTTCATCTTTTAATTCCAGATCTGCCTGTAAACTGCCAATCCTTCCTGTAATAGATTTTCCGGAATCAATTCGCATCAAAGCTTTTTCAACAGATTCTTTGAATCGTTCAAATGAAAACGGTTTTAAAAGATAATCAACAGCATTTAATTCGAATGCTTTAATAGCATATTGGTCATAAGCAGTTGTAAATATTATTTCGGGTTTATCATCCAGTAATTCAAGCATTTCAAATCCGTTTAGTTTAGGCATTTGAATATCCAGAAAGACCAAATCAGGTTTAAATTCCTGAATTCCTTTCAATCCAGTGAATCCATCAGAAAATTCAGCTATTATTTCCAGTTTTTCCAATTCAGAGATATACTCTTTGATAATGTCCCTTGCTAGTAATTCATCATCAATTATTAAAGCTTTTTTCATAGATTAAATATATTTAATATCATCCATTTTAATTTAAACTGGCTATGTATGGAATTCTGACTATTACATAAAAAACTCCCTCTGATTTCGAAAAACTAATTAAGTTCTCATCTCCATAGATTATTGAGAGCCTATTTCTTATGTTTTTTAATCCGAGTCCTGCTCCGATCCTGCCTACCTGATCCACATCAAAATTATTAGTAATCCTGATCAATAATCCTAATTCGTTACAGGTACATTTCATTTTAACTTTTACAGGCGTTGTGCTTTCATAAACTCCATGCTTAATTGCATTTTCAAATAGAGGCTGAAGAATCATAACGGGCAATTTTTTTGAATAACAATCTTGCTGGACTTCTGATTCAAATAAAAGCTTTTCGCCAAACCTTATTCTTTCTATCTCCATATATCTTTGAATATTTTTTATCTCCTCTTCAAGACTTATAAACTCTTTATCATTATCCTTTAAACTATATCGGAGATACTCAGATAACTCAATGATCATTTTTCTTGCTTTAGCCGGATCACGAACTGTAAGTGAACTAATTGAATTGAGAGAATTAAAAAGAAAATGTGGATTTATCTGGGCTTTTAGTGCACTTAGTTCAGCTTCCCTTACTAAGGACTTTAAACTTGTTTCATTATTCATTTTCTCCTTCAGATTTTCGCTATAGACAATAAGATAATATAACATTATCAACAAAATAAAAACCAAACCACCAACAAGTGCTCTATAATATAAACTCTTATGAATGAATAATTGAATTTCATAATTATCTCCAATCAATAGAATCATAATTTGATATCCTACAGTTAACCATATCCCTAATAAAAATAATCCCAAAAGAAAATGATTCAGTAATGAAAAAATTAGTTTCCTTTCACTCATTGACATATAACGTATTGGATACCATGTAAATATACCAAGAATAAAAAATAAAATATTACAAATTATACTATCCACCAATGCAACCCATAATGGGATAGAAAATATAAAATTTTCAATGCTCATCTGGATTAAGAATACAATTATCCAGATGAGCATATATGCTTTAAAATATACTCTATTTCCTGATATCGGATTTATCATCTTCAAAAATAATTAAGCAGAGGTCAATTCACCTCCACCAAATATAGCTATTCCTTTAATAATAAGTTGCTTACCAGATTTTTCAGTAATAGTAGGTAAATTATATCTTTTATCGCTGAATCCCCCAAATACAGCAACTACTTCGACAGTAATTTCCCAATCTGGCGGGACAATAAGCTTACATCCTCCAAAGACATTTACCAGATCCAGAATATTAACACCAGTAGCCAGTTTTGCACTTCTCAAATCATATGTTCCTCCACCGAAGGTTGATGTTATTTTACCTCCTTTAAATTCATTTGAGTTAATTTTTCTTTCATGACCACCGAAGACGTTTACATCATTAATATAGTTATCATCCCCTGATATTATATTCCCTCTTGTAAACAAAGAAGTCCTGAAGATTATGATCAGTCCAAGTATTACCAGGAAGATAGGCCAGAAAAGATTACGATAATCAGATGGAACATCTATTAAATACGGAATCAGAAAAAATCCTCCAATACCCATTAAAATATAGCCCGTAAACCTGTTTTCCCTTCCTGTTACCATAATAATACCTATTAGAATAAGTAGACTTTGCCATGTGAAAATTATGCGATGTAAATTATATGGAATAAGATCTAATTGATTCGCAATAAGACCCAGTCCAACAAGAAGCAAAACTAAACCAATAATTAACCTGCCTCTTGAACTTCTATTTTCATTAATTCTATTCATTTTGATTTCCTCCATTATTAATTTAAATATATTATGAATAAATAATATGTTAAAAGTACGCTACTAGTTCATGCAAATAAAACATTAATCGGTGCGTTGTACAACTCTATCGGTAAGTGGTAGATTTGATAAGGTAAAATGATACTTTCAAATAAGTAAAGGTTTAAGGAAAATTAATTCCAATTAAGGGTAATAAGCAATAATTGGAACACAATAAAAATGTTATTAATTGAGGTGCAGTATTTCTTAAATTCTGATTTTTGTTTTAATTAACACTAGTTTGACCTTAGCAAATAATTTATATGTTTGTTTAACGAATTAATTTTTTATATACATTTGCCAAAATTCGAAACTCTACCTACTTAGAATATGCGAAGTTTAACAACCAGATTTTTAGGATACACCGCTCCACAGAAAGTTATGGAAGCTGGAATTTATCCATATTTCAGAATGATTGAATCAGATCAGGATACAGAAGTTATGATTGATGGTAAGAAGGTCCTTATGTTTGGATCAAATAGCTACCTGGGATTAACAAATCATCCAAAAGTAAAAGCAGCAGCCATAAATGCCATTAATAAATATGGGACTGGTTGTGCAGGATCACGATTTCTTAATGGCACACTTGATATTCATATTCAATTAGAAGAACGACTTGCAGATTTTGTCGGCAAAGACGCAGCATTATGCTACAGTACAGGTTTTCAGGTAAATTTAGGGGTTGTATCACTTATGTCCAGCCGGAATGATTATATTTTACTTGATGAACTCGACCATGCCTCGATTATTGAGGGAAGCAGACTCTCTTTTTCAAAGGTTCTCAAGTTCGACCACAATAATATGAATGCACTTGAGAGTAAATTGAAATTATGTGAAAAAGATAAGATTAAATTTATTGTAGTTGACGGAATATTCTCTATGGAAGGTGATATTATTAATTTACCTGAATTAGTAAATCTCTCAGAGAAATACGATGCCTCAATCATGCTGGATGATGCTCATTCCCTCGGCGTTCTTGGCAAGAATGGTTCAGGAACTGCTTCTCATTTTGGGCTTACTGATAAAGTAGACCTAATCATGGGAACATTTTCTAAATCTCTCGCCTCTTTAGGAGGCTTTGTTGCTGCTGATAAAGAAGTAATTAATTTTATTAAACATAACTCACGGTCATTGATTTTCAGTGCCAGTATGACCCCAGCTTCCACCGCAAGTGTAATTGCTGCATTAGACATCATGGAAAGTGAACCTGAAAGAATACAACATCTTTGGGAACTAAGTCATTATGCTAATAAGGGATTTAAAGAAATGGGATTTGATACTGGAAAAACTGAATCTCCAATTATTCCACTTTTTGTTCGGGATGATATCAAAGCTTTACAAATGACCCATTTACTTCTTAAGGAAGGTGTTTTTGTGAATCCTGTCGTATCTCCTGCCGTTCCGAAAGAGGATTGTCTTATACGGTTTTCATTAATGGCTACACACACATTTGAACAAGTAGATATTGCAATCGAAAAAATTACAAAGGTTGCTAAGGAAATAGGTGTTTTAGCTTCTTCTGCCATTATTAAGCAACCATAAGTCATTCATTACTTACATGGGGGTAATTAGAAAAGTAGTTTTTATTACTGGTATTTCTTCAGGATTTGGGAAGTACACTGCTGAATACCTTGCAAGTAAAGGATATATTGTATACGGAACTATTCGTAAGGATTCCACAGTCGATCCGAAAATA
>CAZKMG010000191.1:0-7277 GCA_964553465.1 uncultured Bacteroidaceae bacterium | reverse complement strand
GATTTGCATCGCTATTTTTTTTGTTCATGTTTTGCTGAAAAGCATGGTTATTCATTGCAAATCCAAAGTCAAGATGCTCTCCTGTACGATTAATATACCGATATGATGTTGTTTCATTGAATAGATTAATAAATTCAATTCTGTGATTCTTATTGAATTCTATTCCCCAATTGTGAATAAGCCCTACTTTGATATTGTTGTTATATTGTTTATCGGTAAAATGGTAGACTGGGAAACTCAAATTATTATCAATATCATATGCATTAAAATCATTTCTTTCTACACTAAGAATTGAATTACTATTTCCATAATTGAGGGAAGTAACATTCCCTATTTTAATTTTATTAATCTTAAAAACTCGACAGGAAGATATCGAAATGCTCTGATCCAACCATGAGGTGATTTCCTTAGGTACCCAATTATTTTTAAGAGATCTGCCAGCTTCCTGGATTTTTTCAGGTTGGGTAGATATATCCCTGAGATCCTTTGGGAAAGATGCAGGTAAATCAAAATAATCGTGTCTGAGACCTGTCCAGGCATTTTTCCCTTTTTCCTGTGTTAAAAATGTATTAAAACTTGTGCTTGGTCTTAGGCTATTAGAATAACTGACCTCCAACCCATTATGATCAGGTATACTTTTTGAGTAAATCCTGATGAGGCCTCCTGCAAAATCACCAGGCAAATCAGCAGAAGGACTTTTATAAATCATAATACGGTCAATTTGTGAGCTTGGAATAATATCGAATGAGAAAGATTTGATATCTGTCTCCATACTTGGTGCAATAATCCCATGTAACATAACTGTATTATACCGTTCATTTAATCCCCGGATTACAATAAACCTGTCATTTATAATGCTTACCCCTGGAATTCTTCTAACAACTTCGGCAGCATCATTATCCTGTGACCTGCTTATCTGCTGGGCAGATATACCACTAACTACCATTTGACTGTTCTTAATTTCTTGAAGTACATTAGTCTCGGTATTAGTTACTCTTCTTGCAACAATTTCCACCCCTTCAAGCTTCTCGGATGACTCCTCGAGTTTAATTTCCAAATCTGTAACTTGTCCTTTAGTAACTTTAACATCCTCTACAACAACGGGATTATAAGAAATGTAGGATATTCGAACATTGTATTTTTGCAAATTCACATTTTTCAATTCAAATATGCCCTGTAAATTTGTAATTGTACCAATAGTTGTTCCTTCAAGGACAATATTTGCTCCGATCAATGGTTTAGAATCTTTTGCATCCACAACTATACCACGAATTATTCCTTCCTGCGCCGAAACTGATGCAATTATAAATAATGAGAGAAATAAAAAAATGATTCTTTTCATTGTATATTAAATTAGTAATCCGTTGCAAAATAAATCTTCTCGTATAACCTCAATATGAATTAAAATTTATCATTGTATTAATTTTTTATTAATGGTTTCATTCTTTCTGAAATAATAATGTTTTAAATATAAAAGAAGGAATTAATCAGTGTCGAGATAAATGTTTGGTAAGTAATTGGAATATAGGAGGTTTTATAATATTCACGATACCGGTTCAGTTATTTCAGGAGGTACATATCTCCATAGGATGCATTAATACATTATTAATTAATTATTAACTAAGAATTAATTTATTAATAAAGAAATATTCATATAAATTGGGATGGGTATTCATATAATTAATAAAAAAATCATTATGTTTTATATATTTGTTCATCTGGTTAATTACCAATAAGTAAATTCTAATTTCCGTATGAGTACTAATTACAGAAAATATTCCAATGATGAAATAACTGTTTTCTGGGCACCATCAAAATGTTCTCATGCAACAACCTGTTTCAGAGAACTTATTAGTGTATTCAATCCGAGAAAAAGACCCTGGATTAATATGAATGGTGCTAAAACAGAAAGGATAATTGAAGTTGTTGATAAGTGTCCCACACAGGCATTAAGCTGGAAGTACAATAAAGATGTTTCCGGGGGGATAGCTGCTTCAGACTCAGAAATGCATGACGAAATAACACCTGAAGATATTATTGATTCACAGCAAAGCAAGGATAGCAAAGGCGCAATAATTTCTATAATGACCAACGGACCATTGTTCGTGGAGGGTGAATTCAAGATTATCGGACCAGAAGGGAATGAGATGAAATCAATGATAATGACATCATTTTGTCGTTGTGGAAGTTCACATTCTCAACCTTTTTGTGATGGTTCACATAGAAAAGTTGGATTCAAGGATTAATGTAAAATAAGTTATGGAAAAAAAAGACCAGATTGCACTATTCAGGGCTTTAAAAAATGGACCTCTGGAAGTTACCGGAAAGTTTACCATTACAGGATCAGACGGAAAAATAATAGAAACAAAGAGTCCGGCATATTTATGCCGCTGCGGTGGATCGAGAAATAAGCCTTTTTGTGATGACACCCATAAAACGAACGGATTTCATTCCTGATTTTTGATATATTAATATATGTGGATTATTCTCGGATTACTTTTTTTTGGTACGATTACAGGTTATATATTATCCAAGGCAAGGGGTGTGAATAGAATCTCTGAAGGTATTGTCAGATATACCATATTCATTCTTCTCTTTTTTATAGGTGTCACTGTTGGTATGAATCGGGAGATAACCGCTAACATTGGGGAAATCGGATTACACTCCTTTCTCATTACAGGTTTTTGTATTCTCGGGAGTGTTTTCGTGGCAAAAATAGTATTCCTGTTTTTTTTCAGTAAGCATGAGAAATAGCCTTTTTATCACTTTATTTTTCCTGGCTGGAATGGTAGCAGGAATTTCCGGACTAATACCAAAAGAAATTCCGATAGGCTTAATAACATTAGTAGTGTTATATATCCTGATGGGTTTTGTTGGATTTTCATTTGGAAGCGATCCACGTCTACCTGTTGTATTGCGTTCAATAAGTTTAAAAATCCTTATTGTACCGGTCATAACTATCACAGGTACGTTTCTGGGAATAATTTTTTTTAACTTTCTTTTTCCTTATTTTGGATTAAGGGATTCTCTCGCAATTAGCGCCGGATTTGGATACTACAGCTTGTCAAGTATTTTAATAGGACAGTTTTCAGGTGCAAAAATGGCAACTATTGCCCTCTTAGCAAATGTCCTAAGAGAGGTATTTACCCTTTTGAGTGCACCTTTGCTGGTGAAATATTTTGGACATTTGGCCCCTATTACAAGTGGAGGAGCAACCTCAATGGATACAACCCTGCCTGTTATACTAAGATCCTCGGGTAAGGAATATATGATCATTTCTATTTCGCATGGGATAATTCTAACTATTCTGGTACCCTTTATAATTTCATTTATTTATGAATTCTAAGAATATTCCGGGGTTGACATTTCCGGATTAGGGAAAATCATGCAATAAAAGTAAATATTGATTATTATGAAACTAGCATGTTCGTTAAACACAAACAAGGATGAAAATCTTACATGCGAGTTCCATCCGACCATTAAAAACAAATTATTTACGGATGAAATGAAAGACTATAGTTGAGAAAGCTATTAAGGCCTTCCTAAACAAGCTCCTTTACAAGATCAGCAGCCTCCTGCAGTGAGATAGCAGAATACACTTTAAGTCCGGAATCATCAATAAGTTTCTTACCTTCTTTTGCATTTGTGCCTTGCAATCTAACGATTACAGGAACAGGTATGTCGCCTATTTGATTATATGCATCTACAACCCCCTGAGCTACGCGGTCACACCTTACAATACCTCCAAAAATATTTATAAGAATAGCTTTAACGGAGGAATCTTTAAGGATAATTCTAAATCCGGCCTCAACCCTTTCTGCATTTGCAGTTCCTCCAACATCAAGGAAATTTGCCGGTTCACCACCGGAAAGTTTAATAATATCCATCGTAGCCATTGAAAGACCTGCACCATTTACCATACATCCTACATTACCATCAAGTTTAATAAAATTTAGGTCATATTTTCCTGCTTCTACTTCTGTTGGATCTTCTTCCATCAAGTCGCGCATCTCAAGATATTCATGATGCCTGAAAAGTGCATTATCCTCAAGGTTTACCTTGCAATCTGCTGCCAGGATAAGATCATCAGAGGTCTTAAATACTGGATTTATTTCAAATAACGAAGCATCAGATTCAATATAAGCTTTAAAAAGTGAAGTTGTAAATTTTATCATTTCTTTGAAAGCTTTACCTTCCAGACCAAGGTTAAAGGCAATTCTCCTTGCTTGAAAGGGCATTATGCCGACTTTAGGATCAATTTCTTCTTTGAAAATTAAATGTGGGGTTTTCTCGGCTACTTTTTCAATATCCATCCCTCCTTCAGTGCTGTACATTATGATATTTCTACCTTTAGCACGATTTAGAAGGACACTCATGTAAAACTCCCGGATTTCACTTTCTCCGGGGTAATAGATACCCTGTTCAATTAACACTTTCTGTACAATTTTTCCTTGAGGCCCGGTTTGATGCGTCACAAGTGTCATGCCTAAGATTTCTTTTGCATAAATTTTGACCTCGTCAAGGCTCCTGGCAATCTTTACCCCTCCACCTTTACCTCTTCCTCCAGCATGAATCTGGGCTTTCACAGCCCAGGTTAAAGTACCTGTACTTTCCTGAATTTTCTTAGCTGCATCAACAGCTGCTTCAGGTGATTCTGTTACAAAACCAAATGGAATTGGGACTCCATACTTTTTAAGAATAGACTTACCCTGATATTCGTGGATGTTCATTTCAAACTGACTAAAATTGATTATTCTTCAAACAACGAAAATATCTATTTTTTTTTACTTAACTCAACTCATTTCCATAATTTAGCATGATGTAAATTAAAAGTATGAGAAAACTGGCTAATGAGGAACTAAAACGCTTAAGCATAAATGAGTTTAAATCAGCAAAAAAAGTTCCTATTTCCGTAATTTTGGATAATGTAAGAAGTCTCAATAATATCGGATCGGTATTTCGCACCTGTGATGCATTTCGTATTGAAAATATATTTTTATGTGGAATTACAGCACGTCCACCTCATAAAGATATTCATAAGACCGCCCTGGGTGCAACAGAATCCGTCTCATGGGATTACTATGATGAAACGATAACCGTAGCAAAAAAGTTAAAGGCTCAGAATTACATTTTAGTGTCTGCAGAACAAACTGACTCAAGTATTTCTCTCCAGGATTTAAAACTTGATAATAAGATGAGATATGCTATCATCTTCGGACATGAAGTAAAAGGGATTGATCAAACTTTAATAAATATGTCCGATTTCTGCATTGAGATACCACAGTTTGGCACTAAACATTCCCTGAATATCTCTGTTAGTGTAGGGATCGTACTATGGGAGATGTTTAAACAGATGTACAAGGGATAGAATTTTATTTTCAATCTTTCATATGAGTTAGAAACAAAAAAGGCGATCCAACCAGACCGCCTTTTTGATATATAAAGTAATCTAATTACTGTACCAGGCCTTTAAAAACATCATTTTCGAAGTATTTAGCGAATTCCATATCAACTTTTGCGCGATTCTTAAGGGAAGCATCTTTAGCGAAGGCAAGACGTAAACTCTCAAAAACTAAATCAGATTTGTCTTGTTTTGCTGCAATAATAGCTTTTAAATAGTCTTTCTTAGCAAAGTCTTTCTCGATCCTGTTAATTGTAGCAAGAGCACCTTCATTATCTTTTTTCAGATACTTAACTAATGCAGTGTTGAATTCATCAGTATTTCCAAAATATTTTGCAGCAGCATCATAATCACCTTTGATAACCTTAATAATTCCAAGATTATAATTTACCACAGCTCCTGCACCCATTGATGCAGTGAAAAGTCCTTCAGCATTATCAACTTGTCCGTTCATAAGCGCGACAACTCCAAGGTTATTATTAACGATATCACTATTTTTCAATGCTTTAGCTTTTTCAAATGCAGGTTTTGCATTAGCAGGATCACCTAACAAAACATATATATAACCAACATTATTGATTGCCCTGAAACAAGTGGGAAAATTATCTACAGCTTTCTGATAAACAGCTAGTTTTGTTTTGAGATCGCTATAAAGAGTGGCTGTATAAAGTATTTCTTCCAGCTTCAAAGAATCTGGACTAGACTGGAACAGGCCTTTTAGCTCGTCATCAGAATAACCAATATTATCAACATTTACAATGAATTTTGATCTTCTGAGATCCGGAAGGATTTTCTCGGCAATTATTTTGTATGCCTGAGAAATATTTTTGATTTCTTTTTCACGGACAACTGGATCGGAATACATAGAAAGAACTCTTAAAATCAGTTCTTTATCCTGTATATCACTTTTCTCCATAAGTGTCTTGAATCCATCCCAATCTTCAGCAGTATATTTTTTATTGATAAATCCAGGTTGTGTAGCTTTTTGAGCCATGGATTTCTTAAGTTCTTTTTCGATATAAGTGTTGGCTGTTGACTCGCGCTTCTGGGCAAGTTTATCATTAAGCGACAGTGGCCCATCCGGAGAAGCATACGCAGATAATTCCAGGTTCTTCACATCAATTTTCGGATCTGCACTTGCACTAGTCAAAAATTCTTGTAGCTTAACAATATCCTCCTTTTTCAATTCGGATGTTCTTACATCAGCCCTATTAATAACATAAAGAATATCCGCCATAACTGATTCAGGGATAATCCTCTTGAAATTATCGCCAACCATTACCGGTTTTGGATCAATCATAACAAGCATTGGTGTAGCAATAACACCATCTGCAATTTTATAATCAGGAAATGCAAGTCTTTTACCTTTCAGTTCAGCTTCAGCTCTGACAACAAGCTCAGATTTCATCATGCTCTCATTGAAAGGAACAGATCCAGTATATGAAACGCTGCCTCCTGTTGCATAAGAAATTGATTGGTTATTTCCCTGAACGCTTTCACCTTGAAGAGCTTTAACTGCAAATGCAGTTTCTCCTCCATCATATTTCAACACAGGGGTAACGTTTAGAATTGCTTTTTTGTTAAAATATTTTGCGGGATATTTAACATCCACTTTAACAGATTCTATTTCTTATTTTTCTTCTATATCTTACGGGTTTTACTTGTATTTAAGTTGGTATTTTTTTTACCCATTTTAGGAATCGGCGACCATTGCCCGGGTGATGGATCGATACGAACATCACCATTGGCAGCTACACGAATTCCATGCTGAATAATAGTTAATCCTCCCTGGTGACCTTCGGGATAGAAGTCATCGAAAAGCATCATGTTGAGACCGGGACTTTCATAATAACCGGATTCATTAATATTTAAAGAA
>CAZKMG010000190.1:0-7299 GCA_964553465.1 uncultured Bacteroidaceae bacterium | reverse complement strand
AAAACGAACTCCTCATGGTTGGCGGAGCAAGTCAGGAAGATGTTGATAATGCAAAAGCTGCTTTAGATGCACTGGAAGCCCAAATAGAAGAGCTTTCTGTAAACATAACTCTGGCAAATGTAGTTGCTCCTTTTGATGGGAAAGTCGGAATGAGAAATTTCAGTGTCGGATCATTTTTAACACAGGGACAGGTTATAACTGTTCTATCTCAATCTCAAAAATTAAAGGTTGATTTTAATCTTTCCAGCCGTTACCTGGAAAAATTAAGGATTGGTAATAAAATTGAAGTAGTTTCTTCTTCTGATACCTTACAAGCTGTTATTTATGCAATTAATCCTGTCGTAAATGAAACTTCAAGAACGGTTCAGGTTAGAGCTTTAATTGAAAATAATTCTAAAAATTTTGTACCAGGAGATTTTGCTGAAGTAATTGTCCCAATAAATATTGACAATAAAGCAATTGTTGTTCCTCCAGGTAGTATTGTTCCTGAATTAAGTGAACAGACCGTATTTATTTATAATAATGGGAGAGCAGTCAGAAAAGTAATCACTCCCGGAATACGCACTGAAATGGAGGTACAGATCCTTGAAGGAATTTCACCAGGAGATACTGTGCTGACGACTGGTCTGGTGCAGGTCAAAGATAATATGCCAGTTCAAATTGGTAATCTTTCAGAATCAAGTTCACTATGACACTATCCGATATAAGTATTAAACGACCCGTTCTGGCAACGGTTCTTTCAATAGTGATTGTGTTGTTTGGCGTAGTGGGTTTTGTAACTCTTGGAGTGCGTGAATATCCAAGTGTTGATCCGCCAATAATCACTGTTTCAACAAATTATTCCGGTGCAAATGCTGAAATAATTGAGTCCCAGATCACCGAACCTCTTGAAGAGGCTATCAATAGCGTCCCAGGTATAATAAATATAAGTTCGACAAGTTCTGATGGGCGTAGTACTATTACTATAGAGTTTGAGGTAGGAATGGACCTGGATAATGCTGCTAATGATGTGCGTGATAAAGTTTCACAGGCAGTCAGGAGTATTCCACCAGACACTGATCCACCAGTGGTTTCAAAAGCTGATGCAGATGCACAGACCATTTTTTCCTTTACCCTTCAAAGTGATAAACGAGATCTTCTTTCATTGTCTGAAATAGGAAATAACCTGTTTGCGGAACGTATTCAGACTATACCGGGAGTCAGTAGTATTCGTATTTGGGGCGAGCGAAGGTATGCAATGAGAATTGTCCTGGATCCTACAAAGCTTGAGGCATTTCAACTTACACCCCTTGATGTTCGGAGTGCTCTTCAGCAACAAAATGTTGAATTACCTGCCGGAAGACTTGACGGTTCTTTTACTGAGTTATCAGTCAGAGCATTAGGTAGATTAAATACCCCTGAGGACTTTAATAAACTTATTATCAAAAAGAAAGGAGATGTCCTTATCCGGCTTGAAGATATAGGTTATGCGAGACTCGGAGCAGCAAATGAACGAACTATACTCAGAGGGAACGGCCTTATTCCAATGATTGGAGTGGCTATACAGCCTCAACCCGGCGCCAATTATATTGATATTGTCGATGAAGCTATGAGAAGGATTGAGCAGATTTAGAAAGAAGTGCCCCCTGATATTATCTTAAATGTTGCTTTGGATAAAACCATTAGCATCCGTAAAGCTATCCGTGAAGTAAAAGAAACTTTGTTGATTGCCTTTATCCTGGTATTGCTTGTAATTTACTTCTTTTTAAGAAGTTTCAGAACTACACTGATTCCAATAATTGCTATACCTATTTCACTGATCGGTACGTTTGCTATTCTATACCTTGCTGGGTATTCAATTAATATCCTGACATTGCTTGGATTGGTGCTTGCTACAGGATTGGTTGTGGATGATTCTATTGTTGTGATAGAGAATATCTACAGTAAGGTCGAACATGGTATGAATCCTGTTCAGGCATCATTTAAGGGTTCCAGAGAAGTATTTTTCGCTGTAGTTTCGACATCAATCAGTCTTATTTGTGTATTCTTACCTATTTTTTTTCTGGGAGGGCTAACCGGCAGGTTATTCAGGGAATTTGCCATGGTCGTTACAGGTGCCATCCTTATTTCAACATTTGTATCCTTATCCCTGACTCCTATGATGAGTTCCAGAATCCTTAAGAATAAAGAGCATTTCAGTCCTATAATGATGTCTTTTAAACGTGTCGTTGATAACTTAAGAAATAATTATGACCGTTCGCTCAGATTATTTATGCGGGTAAGATGGCTTGCAATACCGATAATTGTAATTATTGCTGGATTAATTTTGTTATTCGGAACAAATCTTCAATCTGAACTGGCACCAATGGAAGATAAGAGTATGATCAGAATTACTTCAGTTGCTCCTGAGGGTACTTCTTATATTGCAATGGATGAATATACAAAGGATTTAATGTACCTTATTGATACACTTAAAGAAAAAAACTTTTTAATGGGGATTACCGCTTCTTCATACGGTTCAAGCTCAGGGTCAAATTCATCTTCAGTTCGAATCACTCTTTCACAACCGAGGGAAAGAAAAAGAAGCCAAATGGAAATTGCACAGGAAATTAACCAGCTTATTAAAAAATATACCCTGGCCCAGTCAATAGTAGTTCAGGAACCTACGATAAGTGCCAGCAGAGGTTCACGAGGAAGTTTACCGATACAGATTGTATTGCAGGCACCTGATCTGGAAAGGTTAAGGGATGCTATACCTGTCTTCATGGAAAGAGCAGAGGCGGACCCGACATTTGATGTGGTTACTATAAACCTTAAATTCAATAAACCTGAATATGTTGTTGAAATAAACAGGAGCAAAGCACTGGAAATGGGTGTAAGTGTTAGCACCATTGCTCAGACATTACAAACATATCTAAGTGATCAGCGAATTGGGTATTTTGTTAAGGATGGTAAGCAATATTATGTTATTGCAAATGCTGAACCAAAAAGCATGAATGAACCGCTTGATCTTGAAAGAATTACAGTAAGGAACGAAGCAGGCGAAATGGTTACACTGAATAATCTTATAAATCTGAAATTAACAAGCAGGCCACCTCAGTTACTCAGATATAACCGATATGTTTCTGCGACTGTCTCAGCCTCTCCGGCCGAAGGGAAAACCATTGGAGATGGTATACTGGCTATGCAAAAAATTGCCGGTGAAGTATTGGATGAATCTTTTACTACAAGCCTGGCTGGCAGTTCTGCTGATTATGCGCAAAGTTCAGGAAATATAAAATTAATTTTCATTTTTGCCCTGGTGCTTGTTTATCTTACTCTTGCTGCACAGTTTGAAAGCTTCAGAGATCCACTGACCATCATGTTTACTGTCCCGCTTGCTTTGGCAGGTGCTTTGATGGCTCTTTATTTCTTTGGACAAACACTTAATATTTTCAGTCAGATTGGCATTGTTGTTTTAGTTGGAATTGTAACAAAGAACGGAATTCTTATTGTTGAATTTGCAAACCAGAAACGAGAAAAAGGAATACAGATCATGGATGCTGCCATTGAGGCAGCTATCCAACGATTCAGGCCAATTATTATGACAAGCATGGCAACCGTACTTGGCGCTCTGCCAATTGCCTTGGCTATTGGGGAGGCTTCTACCAGTCGCATTCCAATGGGGATAACTATTATAGGGGGATTGATATTCTCGTTGATCCTGACATTATATATTATTCCTTCTCTTTATACATTTATTTCAAGTAAATCTCCTAGAACCTATGTGGAAGAAGAGAATTAATTATTATTTATTTATTTTGATTTTACTTTCATTATCAAAAAATGCGGATTCGCAGGAAGCGTATGATCTTTCGACCCTGATACAGAGAGTGCTTTCTGAAAACTACCAGATACTTTTAATCAAAAATCAAGAGCAGATCGCAGATAACAATAATTCTATAGGAAATGCTGGCTTTCTTCCTACACTTGATGCACAGTTAACAAAATCAGCAAGTGTTAATAATGTAAGCAATAAATATTTTACAGGAGTAGTCAGGACCAGTGATGCTGCAAAATCCAATAATTTAAACGCTTATGTCATTATGAACTGGATGGTTTTTGATGGCTTCAGGATGTTTGCCAGGAAGGATCAATTAGGATTACTTCAGGAAATGAGCGCAGCAGATACGCGGTTTTATATAGAGCAGACCGTTTCAGATATTGCAGATGCATGGTATCAGCTAATAAAAGAAAATTTATTACTGGAGAATTATAAACAAACGCTAGATGTATCCAGATTCAGGTTGTTTCTTGAAAAAAAGAAGCTTGATGTTGGCTCTGGGAACGGGCTCTTATATAACCAGGCATTAGTTGATTACAACAGTGATAGTTTAACATTAATGGCTCAGAATAGGCTAATTAAGAGCATTGTTATACGAATTAACCAGATTGCAAATCTTGATCCAGAATTTGATTTAATAACTACAGACAAAAGCATCTCTCCTGGTATTGTAATTCAAAAAGATAGCCTTATTGATAGAGCATTGTCATCAAATCGGGAGATTAAGCAAGTATTGATTCAGGAAATCATTGCTGAAACAAATATTCGTTTGATGAAAGCTAATTATTACCCTGAAATAAATCTATATGGGCAATATTCCTATAACAGGCTAACCAATGAAGTAGGAACCTTACAATATGGAAAAAACTTTGGACGACAGTTTGGGATTACAGTAAGATTTAACTTATTTAATGGGCTTAATGATAAAAGAGAAATTGTAAATAGTAAAATATTACATGAAAGTAGTTCCCTGGAAAAAGAAAATACAATCATGCAAATTAAAAGTACTGTCCTTGATAACTATTATCAATATCTTTCAATTACTCAGCAATTGATCGTTGCTGATCATAATTCTTTAATTGCTCAAAAGTCACTTGAAATTGCAAAAATTCAATATGAAAAGGGCGCTATTAGCGGATTTGATTTTCGTCAAACACAACTTTCCTTAATCCGTGCTCAAAACACATCCTCACTTTTAAGGTATAATCTGAAATCTATTGAGATTGAACTCTACAGGCTGACAGGGGAGATCTTGGAAAAGCTAATCTGAAGCCGAAATATTAGGTTGTTAAAAAATTCATTTTTATACTGATTTCATCATTATCCAAACCACAAATCCTGCAAGTAGTAATCCAATTCCAAGTGCCAACCATATAGGTTGAGACATAAATTTAAGGTCATTTCCAATGAACCTAAACCAGAAGAATTTCTCCAGTATTAACATACCTGTAATATTCATAAGTAAAGCGATCAAGGAGGTGTATTCTGGAAATTTTGTGGCTAAAATTCCAACTGCATAAGTGTAGAATATTGAAAATGAAATCACGTAAAGAATTTCTTTTTTCTTATTAAGACGTTTCAAATTAATCGCAAGCAATATGCCACCAAATAATGTTGAAAAAAATATGGCAAAAAACCTGATTGCTCATTTGGAAAAGAGAACAGGAATATCTTTTTCTTCAGGTAAAATAGAAACCTCTAATTTTTCAGCATTTCCGATCCTTCGAATGATTTTCTTGTTTTCAATTTCATCAAGAATAATAAGTGCCTTTTTAGTTGCCAGATTTCTTTCTTTTAATTCCCATATTGCAGCAATTACTGCATCATCTTCAAAATTATCCGGCTTTTCAATATACATGAGAAGCTCAGTATCGGTAAGTTTTTTTAGGGAATAGGAATATGAATTTATATTTTCCATTAATGTTTTAATTATCCTGGATGAGTTAGTTATTATTTATCTTGGAAATTAATTTAGCTTATAAAAGTAGTGAATAATTAATTGAATTTTGAATTAAAGTAACAATCATGACATTATACAAATTTCCAAATGCAATCATTCATATGAATGAATATATGCAAAAGGAAGCTTAGATTTAATTGCCTGTTTATCCAATTGCTATTTCACCTTTAGTTATTACATTTACGGTCATATTTAAATTAATTCATTTCTCATGGTACAGGAAAAGAAATTTATACCTTTTGTTTCAGCTGAAACTAAAATGATCGAATTTACAGTCCGGGCACTTATTATAGGCCTTATTTTAGCAGTTGTTTTAGGAGCAGCTAATGCCTATCTGGGATTAAAAGCTGGAATGACAATTGCTGCAACTTATCCTGCTGCAGTAATTGGAATGGCCCTGATTAAAGCAATGCGTGGAACCATTCTTGAAGAAAATTTTGCACGTACCGTCGGTTCAATTGGTGAGTCGGTTGCAGCAGGTGCAATTTTTACCATTCCTGCATTCTACATCGTTTATCTTCAGAAACATCAACAAGGTGATGATGTACAAAATTATTTTACCTATGGAATAACCACTATTATTTTGATTGCAGGTGGTATCCTGGGAATTATGTTCGTGGCACTACTCAGAAAAGTTATGGTGGATGATGCGGAACTTCCATTTCCTGAATCAGTAGCTGCAGCTGAGATTCACAAATCTGGGAGTCAGGCTGGAAGTGGTTCAAAATTCCTTTTCGGAGCAATGGGGATTGGGGCTCTCGTAACCCTAATGGCAAAATTTAATATTTTTCTAGATTATTGGGAGAAGTTTATCATTTTTGGCAAACAAAAAATTACCGGACTGGAATCATTTTTCGGTGAAAAATTAGGAGTGAATGGAAGCGGCGGAGCGTTGGCGGGGACACCGGCAATCAGTCCGGCTTATATCGGTGTAGGCTATATTATCGGTCCACGTTTGGCTGCACTTAACTTCAGTGGTAGTGTACTTGCATGGGGACTTTTAACACCTGTAATTCTTTATTTTCTCGGTCCACAGATTGATGTTAACACACTTGCTGCAGGAATTGCTCAAACTGATGGAATTACTATGAATGCTGCATTTCAAAAGGTTTGGATTGCAAAAGCCTATGAAGTATGGAAATATATTGTAAGGCCTATGGCAATAGGAGGGATGCTCGTTAGCGCGATTTTTACATTGTACAGAATGAGAAAAAGTTTGTTTGCTGGTGTTAGCAGATCTATTGATGATGTAAAGAAAGTCGCAGCAGGCGTGGATACAGGTACACCAAGAAATGAAAAAGATTTAAGTTTTAACTGGATAATAACAGGTATAGGTCTTGTTGCGCTGGCGACATTTGGAATCACCTATTTTGCTTTTAGTACGACAGTGCTAGTGGCATTAATTGCATCAACTTTAATGATTATCCTTGCATTTTTCTTTGCGGCTGTATCAGGGTATCTTGTAGGGATTATGGGATCAAGCAATAATCCTATCAGCGGGCTTACACTAACAGCGCTTGTTGTAACTGCATTGATA
>CAZKMG010000189.1:0-7344 GCA_964553465.1 uncultured Bacteroidaceae bacterium | reverse complement strand
CATTTTAGTCAAAATCCTAACATGCAGTTTATCAATATCGTAGTGTTTGATAACCTCTTGGGAATTTGGGATGTAATTTTGTATTTTTCAATTAATTAATTAATTAAAACCAAAATATTTAAGTCTTTTTGTAATTCATTTTCGTCTTATCAACAAATGCTTTAAAACGCAAAAATGGAGGTAGCTAACGGCCCTAGCAAATTAAGAGAGTTCGAAAAAGTTATAACAGAATTCCAGGATCAACTATTCAGGTTCGCATTTTTTCGAACAGGGTGTTTTGCCGATTCGCAGGATATTGTTCAGGAGGTGTTTATAAAACTGTATAACGAAAATGGCCATTTGGCCTCTATTAACAATATCAAATTCTATCTGTACAGAAGTATCGGAAATGCCTGTATAGATTATCATCGGAAAAACAAAAAGTTAAGGTTCGACTCTATTGATAAAGCAATTATACCTGATCATATGAACGATAAAGATGCATCATATGAAATGCTCCAGATTGAAGAGTATCAGCGTATAGAAGTAATATTAGGGAAATTGCCTGAAGAACAATCCGAGACAATCCGGTTAAGAGTATTAGATAATCTTAGTTTCGTAGAAATAGCATCAATCCTTGATATTCCTGTTACTACTGTTAAATCGAGGTTTAAGTATGGCATTGATAAGTTGAAAACAAGAATCGTAACTTCAAAGGAGGGAAATTATGGACTGTAATGAATTTAAATTGGAAATGATTAATCTGTTCGATTCACACGTCGATCAAATGACTTTAACCGCCTTAAAGGAGCATTTGCTGCAATGCCCTGATTGTGCCAATGAATATCGAAAAACTGAAGATGTATTGTCATTGCTAAAGCCTAAACTGCTGCCTGGTACTCCATTATTGCTAAAGCAAAACATTGTTAATCAATTACAAATGGAGGAAACAAAAATGAAAAATCAAAAACCAAAAACAATTAAAATTAATTCAAAGGCTAAGAAAATTTTAAGCATTGCCGCTTTGATAGCCATAATTATGCTGATTATTCCATTAGTGGGCAAAAACAATGGTTTTACTAACAGAACAGCAAAAGCAGCCAATGTTTTTATAGAAAGCTCAATTAAAGCAACCAATTTGATTAAAAGTATGGTGATTAAACTCAGAGTACGAACCGTTGCCCGCGATAACTTTTCTCTTGTTGGTACAGAATACGATATGGTTGAACATACCATTTGGAAATCATTTGAAAATCCGGTAAAATGGAGGGTTGATAAAGGTGAAAGGGTTGTTGTTTATAACGGGAAAAATCAATATCTCTGGATTCCCAATTTTAAAGAAGGAATAAAAGCTTCAGCCAATGCCAATTTCACTGAATGGTTTAAAATTTTGCTCGACCCGGAATCTATTCTTATGAAGGAACAAAGCGGAACTAAGGATAAAGGCTCGAACTTTACAATGGATGAAAAAAATGGAGAATTGTATATGACAATTACTTCTAATGCCCGTGGTAATTTTATTAACGACTATTTAAAAAACAAATCTATTGAGGAATCGGACAACCGGCGCGAATATACTTTTGACAGCCAATCCAAACTAATAAAAGGTTTGAAAATTTATATCCTGGATGGTAAGAAAGAAACTTTGATTCTTGAAACAGAAAAGATTGAATATAATATACCGGTTGATCCATCCCTTTTTACAATTACCTTACCAAAAGGAACCGAATGGAAAGAGCTTTCTGATGATATTAAAAGTGAAACATTTAGTAATATTACAAGTAAGCAGGCTGCTGAACTTATTTTCGATGCTATGGCGACAAATAACTGGAATTCTATTAATGAAGTTTTTCAACAATATAATGGAGTTATGATGCAGTTAATGAAAAAGAAATACGGAGGATTGGAAGTAATAAAAGTTGGGGAAACGTTTAAATCAGGAATTTATCCTGGAGAATTCGTGCCGTTTGAAATAAAATTGAACGACGGTTCTATTAAAAAGCACAAATTAGCATTGAGGAACGATAACAAGAATAAAGTTTGGATTGTTGATGGTGGACTTTAAACTGTAGAAATAATTATATAAAGCACATGGTTAACGCTATGTGCTTTTTTTTTATTCATGAAACTGGATTTATACTTTACTTTTAATTATTGAAAAACATCATATAGTCAACCAATATCTTATTGTTTTCTGCTTCCTGGGAATTTGGGATTAGACTTTAGTCAGATTCTTCAAGATAAAATATTTCATTGACCGGTTTAGCGAAATATTGAGATAACTTCAGCGCAAGGACCGTTGAAGGCACATATTTCCCAAGTTCTATTGAATTTATTGCTTGTCTGGTTACACCTATGATCTTTGCTAATTCCTCTTGTGTTATATTTTTAATTGCGCGTTCCACTTTTAGATTATTTTTCATATTGCAAAGATTTTCTTGATCTGTAAAGTATATAATTGAAACGTATTATAAATAAAATCAAAATCGTAAACATATTGAAAATCATCACATATAAAAATGCGATTTCATAGAAAAACAAAATGCAAATAATTAAAATTGCATAATTTATATATGTAGCCCAAACTAATGATTCCATCCGTGTTTTGGCTATAAATTCATCTTCATGTTTTTCTTTTGAAAAAGCTAGAAAAATAGCTCCTATAATACATAGGATTCCGAAAATTTCGTCTGCGATATTATTATTTTCAATTCCAAATAAAGTGTTCCAACCAAAATGTGACGAATAAATTGCAAATACTTTTAAATCCAGAAATTGAAATTTCATAATGTCAAAAATGGTTATAAATCCAAGAATAGCTGATGGTATCAATAAAATCCAACCTACTCGTTTGAATTGATAGGGGAAAAGAAATTTTGTCTTCATTTATTTTAGATTTATGATTACGATATAAATGTAATGTATAAATTACAAAAAAGCAAGTATAAATTACTAAATGTAATTAATGTATTGCATTATTTTGATAATTAGCAGATTTTAAAATAACTAGAACATAGCAATTCGAGTAGTAAACTATGCCAACCATAACTGATGCAGCAAGTCTTTTACCTTAACCGAAATAATTCAGGATTCTTTTGCTCAATTGCTTTTAAGTATTTATCCGTTATCCAGAAATAATCTTTATCTGCAATACTTTCAATCAGCGTCTTACTTTCCCCAAATCTTCCATGATTTCTGGGGCATTTGATAATAATAGTTGGTTCTGGTAACATAATTTCATGTTTTAGTTTATTAATACCTAATAAGGGATATTGAAAATGAAATCCGCTACTGTATTATTTAGTCGGGGATGAATGATGAATTAATTTATACAGGTAAATTCACTATTTTTATAAGATGATCATTCCCGGTAATTATAAAAATTAATATATGGAAAGTGATTTAAAAATATTATTGGAAATAGATGATAGGGTAATTGCTGAAAATATTCAAAGGATACTTGAAGAATCAAGTATTTATTCTATTATTTATTCGGATAATCCAGCTTCGTCTATCTTAAATATCTTTTCTGGATTGAATGCTAATGAAAACATTATTCTGAGGGTCAACAATAATGACTTTCCAAAAGCCATTGAAGTGCTGTCCAAGACCCAATACAAAAATCTATTAACGAATGTATAACATAGTGCAGCAAATAAAAGATATAATACCTTTAGCATTCCCTACATCCGCAAGCGATTAAGTACTGATGTTAAGGTCAAAAATAAAATTTAGATGAATTATTATATTTTTATGAAAATCTATTCAATAACGAGGATTGAAAATGATAAAAAAAATACAATTTGGAATGTTGGTTCTAATGTTCCTTATATCCACACAGAGTTTTGCTTTTTCTCCAGTAAATAAACCAAAATATTTTTTTGTTGGCCCTGATAGTGAATACAAAACTATTTCTTCAGCACTAGCTAAAATGGAGAAAGGTGATATATGCATGATTAGCGAGGGAATTTACCGTGAACAAATCAATGTACAACAAGACAGTATTACACTTCGTGGTGAAAGTCAAGTCATTATCACAGGATGTGATGATGCAGGTGAAATGCAGTCATGTATGATTAATGGACACAAGGGATTAAAAAAGGTTTTTGGCGTGCCTGTGTATGATGTTTTTCTGAATGAGCAATATTTAATTCCTGCACGCTTCCCTAACAAGACATTTGCAATGACTTCAAATGAAGACTGGGAAGAAACCTTCATCGGACCGAGCGGAAAAATAGACTTTCACGAACATGCGCAAAAGATGTTCCCGAGTCTGGCAGATGGTTATTATGTAGGGGTACATGGAAATTTCGAGGCAAGCAACGGTAAGCTATCGAGTTGGTGTTCTATTACGTTACCTATTCAAGGATTAGGAGAGCATGATTCAATTCTGGTTAACGCTGAAGAAGCTTCTTCAGGCTTTATGGGGAAATTCGGGCAAGGGATGGGTCTTGGCTATATTATCGGGGCCAAAGCGGCCCTCGATGCACCCGGAGAATGGTACTCGGACGGAAAACAAATTCTTTTGATCCCTCTCTCTGGCAAGATAGATGGATACGAACTGCGACTTCGTTTATATGGAGCAGTAGTTACGGGCAATGGAGTTAAAATTGAAAATATTCGATTCAAGGCCGCATCAGTTCGAATAGAAGGGAATAATGTATCCTTATTAAAGTGTGCTTTCGAGTATATCTCTCCATTTCAACACAATAAAAATGATGTACCTGAGAATAAGATGGGACAAAGCCTAGTTTCCAGTTGGGGAGATCCTCAAAATGGAACAGCAGGAGTTTTTGTAAAAGGAAATGGATTTGTTGCTAAAAACTGTCGGTTCAGCAAGAGTTGGTGGTGTGGAATGATGATTCGTGGGAATAATGCTCTTGTCGAAAATTGTCTATTTGAGGATATGAATTGGATGGCCAAACGTAGTGCTGCTCTCTTTTCCTGGGGTGACGGTAATATAGTCAGGTTTTGTACATTCCGAAATCTTGGGGGCGCTGGAATTGAAGGAGGTAATGCTCATTGGGTTGAACAATATGCCAAGAATAACACCTGGGAATACAATTACATCGAGGATGTCTCTAAACTGATCGTTGATCAGGGATTTTTCTATGTAAACCATCAGTCTGGTGCAAATCCAGAGGCCGGGTCTATTTGGCGCTATAATGTTGGAAAAACGTCTCGAGGTCCAATTAAAGGCAACTGGAAGCGAACAACAGTCGGATACTATGTCGACAACTCCTCTTCTGGATATCGTATTCATAATAATATCGCGATAGATGCAAATGACGCAATTAGGTATAATGATACTCAGGAAGGAACAAAAGCGGGAAGAGATATTTGGATCTATAATAATACCTTTTACAAAATTAACAAAGTCGCTTTCGAGTACTGGAATCCCAAAGAAAAAGCGAAACCGGATGCAGAAGTTGTATTATTAAATAATTTAGCCGTATCCAACGAAGAGAAAAGTTTTGCGAAATGGGCACCACAATTGAATTGGAAAAATAATTTCGAATCTATGCCCGATTCTGTACTCAAAGACCCAAATGCAATGGATTTTACACCTACCATTGAACGTCTGAAAAATGACGGTATTCCAGTCTTAGGAAAAGATATTCCATATATTGGAGCTGTTGATCCGAAGGTTGGAATGTGGCGTTATGGTGTTGACGAATCAAAGCTGCCAAAACCTTGATAATTGAAGAAGGAATTAAAAATTCAATCCTGCTGAATGGTTTGCGAAACCTGAATAAATGTATTATCAGTGCCGTAAAAAATGTACATGTCTCTCAACACTATGTTTAAATTTTAAAAAAGTACTTGCCTTAAATAATAATTGCTTTTAAGGTCTAATGTGAGAGCGGAGTTACCCTTTGGTACTTCGCTTAAAATAATAATGAAAGATAAAGCAGATGGTGATGAAGGTTGGATGTTTTCCAGTTCATCCAAGATGGGACGGGCAATTGATGGCTATAATACCTCAAGCGATTCACAACAATTTACTGCTTACGGACAGATAATTTGTGATGTAAAACTTTACTTTTATGGCCATGGTTCAGCAGATATCGAGATATATGAAAATAAATCTGTTACACCCATCAGGATAAAGAAAATATATTGGTGAAAGCTTATTATACATTTCAGATTAAATATGATTTCATGTACTGAAAATCAAATCATCAGATAAATTTAAGTTACTTTTCAAACTTACTGGAAATCCTAACCCTGTTTTCCCAAATAGTACATTCAACTGAAAAAAATGCATTATGCTGTTGTTTTAAGCAACCTTAATAACACATAAATCATCTTCGTTTATATTGGGAATATGAAAAATTTAATACTAATAGAAGTTATTATCATTTCATTATTCGCTTGCAGTAAAAATGAAGCGGATATTAGATCTTTTATGCTTGATAAAAGCTTCGAACTTAAATACAACAAAACCAGGAATAATCTTGAGAACGGAATAATAATTTCACTTGATTCCGTTTTAAATGATTCAAGGTGCCCGAAAGGTGCTGCTTGTGTCTGGGCAGGAAATGCAAGGGTACGATTTATATATTCAAATAATACCAATGACCTTAAATTTATTTTGAACACATTAGGCTCATTATATTTTCCGAAAGATACATTGATTGATGGATTTAGAATAAAACTGATTGATCTATATCCTTATCCTGAAATTGGCAAAATTATCAGACAAAGAGATTATAAGGCTGAATTAAGAATAATTCAAGAATAACAGCTATTGTAAAACCAGACGATGATTTGGTTTGAAGAAGGTTTTTTCTGATAGCAAGCTTAAGCCCCAATGACTAAGGAGTGTTTGCAGTTGAACTATCAAACAATAACAAAATATAGATAAGGACCGATCATGGAATTTATATTAAGAATTATTAATAGATCCTTTAATTAACCATCTTTTAAATTGAATAGCACGAACAAAAATATCTTAATATTAATTATTGTTCTCTTTTATTCTCAAGGAAGGACAGGATCAATGGCAGCGATGCCAAATAGCCCAGGACTTGCAATAAGTGTTGCAGGGAATGTGTATTTAGCATCATGTTATGGAATGAGCCTGGAAGTTTATAACAGTTATGATGATGTAATTCTGCAATCGGATATCAGACCCATTGCTGGTGAAAAGACACGTCCTATAGACATTGCCCTGGACAATAACAGGATTTATGTTGCTGATAACCAATATAATAATGTTATTGTATATAAATATGATGAACATTTTTGAGAATAAGTTAATTTATTGTAAGTGGAAAAAACAACTTTATTTAGTCGAGTCTTTTGCCCATCACACTTAAATAACCAGGCAAGTTTATGTATGCAAATTTTAAAAACAGGGAG
>CAZKMG010000188.1:0-7383 GCA_964553465.1 uncultured Bacteroidaceae bacterium | reverse complement strand
ATCTAAGAAATAATATTTTCAAATATGAGTGATGTTATCCATACCGAAAACCTGACAAAATTTTTTGGTAAAGTATGTGCTGTTGATGGTATTTCTTTGAATGTCAGAAAAGGAGAAATTTATGGATTCTTAGGGCTTAATGGGGCAGGTAAAACGACAACTATTCGTTTGCTACTAGGAATGATCCGTCCAACATCTGGCAGGTCTTTCTTTTATAAGAAACGTGTTCATGCAGGTAATTACCACCTATGGCATAATGTTGGATATGTCGTGGAAATACCATATTCTTATCCTGAGCTTAACGTGAGGGAAAATCTTGAAATCATCCGCCGATTACGTTTCATATCTGACAGGAACTCTGTCGGGGCAGTGATTAATAAACTCCAACTTGGCCCTTATGCAGAAAGAAAGGTGAAAAATCTGTCCCAAGGTAATGCCCAACGTTTAGGCCTGGCAAAAGCACTTTTACATGACCCTGAAATATTATTACTGGATGAACCTTCTAATGGACTGGATCCTGCCGGTATAGTTGAGATAAGAGAATTATTGCGAGATATGGCATTGAATAGAGGAGTAACCATTTTTATATCCAGTCATATATTAGGTGAAATATCAAAGTTTGCAACCAGGATCGGAATTATTCACGAAGGACGATTGATTCAGGAAGTAGACAATATTCAGTTAGATCAACTTTGTCAAAAACGCCTTTTAGTAAATACTTTTGATAATAAAGCAATTGCAGGGATACTTGCTCGCAATGGTTATTCAGCTGATATCAATAAAGATGGAACAGTGGAAATAAAAAATGAAAACGCTGTTAATCATCCTGAAGAAATAGCCACAATATTAGTTATTGCAGGCTTCCCTCCAACATTATTAAAAGTAGAAGAGGAAGATTTAGAATCATTTTTCCTAACCGCAATTGGCAGGAGAGGAGGTGTGAAATGAAGGGTATATCAGCTGTCTTATGGGTTGAAAGCATGAAAATAGTCAAATCTAAAATGTTATGGATAACCATTCTGTTTTTTATATTCATACCTTTTATGATGGGTTTGTTAATGTTTGTTCAAAAATACCCCGAAACAGCCAGCAAGTTGGGAATGATAGGTACTAAAGCAGCTATGTTACGATTTGGAACGGCTGATTGGCAAACTTATCTCGGCTTACTTACTCAAGTCATGGCTGGGATTGGTCTTCTCGGGTTTGGATTTATTATCAGCTGGATTTTCGGTCGTGAGTATTCAGATCACACTATAAAAGATCTTTTGGCATTGCCGTTCTCACGTTCGCTCATCGTTTACGCAAAATTTTTTGTTTCGGCTATTTGGTGCGGGCTACTATGTGTCATATTATTTGTTTTTGGGCTTATTGCCGGAATAATAATTCAACTTTCCGGATGGTCAGGTGAATTGGTTATTCATAATGCAAATATATTTCTTCTGACTTCTATTCTTACGATTTTTCTTTGTACTCCAGCAGCTTTCTTTGCTAGTTACGGCCGTGGTTATTTACTCCCTATCGGCTTTATTATTCTAACTCTTATTATTTCTCAATTTTCAGGTTTAGTGGGATTAGGGCCTTATTTCCCGTGGTCAATTCCAGGGTTATACAGTGTGGATCCTTCGCAAATAGGAATGGTTAGTTATATTATACTTTCGATGACAAGTTTGTTAGGATTGATTGGCACTTTATCCTGGTGGCGTTTTGCTGACCAGAAATAAATTTTAAGCTTGGATACTTAACCTAAATTGGAGAACCCTGAGAATTTCTCTCTTGCGATTTTTGACGGATAAGTTATTGACTGAACAGCAAAGATTTCATAATTATTCTGAATGCCACCTGCCACTAATAAAGGAAGATATCATGGAATAAAATGTTTTCCTATGTTAACATTTAATTGTTTTACAAACATTTTATCATAATTTTATGCTTACAGAAAACAAATTATAACTGGATACTCTGCAATACATGTAGTTATAAACAATCATATCAAATGGAAAACTATCAAATAATTAATCAACCACATAGAATTAGGGCGGCAATTAATCGTAGGCTGTTTGATGCAAGCCAACAAATTTTATGGATCTGTATTCTCCTTTATTTAGGATTTTCAGGTAATCTTATAGCTCAGAACCCTGTCTTAGGGGGTAGAGGGGTTTGTGATCCTCAGGTTCGTGTGTATAATAACCAGGTGTGGCTTTATGCCACTCACGATGCATCTCCGAAAAATACCAACTTTGTCATGTATGACTGGTGGGTATGGTCATCTTTTGACTTGGTGAATTGGAATTATGAAAGTACGCTGAAACCTGAGGATACTTATTATGGTAAACCTGATAAGGATTGCTGGGCGACCGATGCAATCAGTAAAAATGGAAAATATTATTTTTATTTTTCCAGGGGTGTAACAGATGTTGGAGTTGTTGTAGGTGTTACACCAAAAGGCCCATGGAAGGATCCATTAGGGAAACCTCTACTTCCTGCCAGCCTTACACCTGTTGAGGAAAGGGATCCCAGTATCCTCCGGGATGATGATGGAAAAACATATATCGTCTTCGGTGTTTGGGATTTCTACATTGCAAGGTTGAATGAAGATATGATATCCCTGGCTGAAGAACCAAAAGTTATAGTACTGGATCAAAAGGCCGGCCCATACGGGGCTGGTAAAACGGATGATAAATCTTTCATTCATAAATATAACGGTAAGTACTATCTTTCATGGGGATGTTATTATGCCATGTCAGATAATCCATATGGGCCTTATACTTATAAAGGCTCTTTTGTCATAAAGGATCGTTTTGCCCCGGAATTTCAGAATTTTGTTAATGCCTATGACCGGGACCGGCATGGATCATTTTTCGAACTATTTAATCAGTGGTACTTTATCTGCAATGACCATAGCTTGCCCGGAAGTACACCATATTTTCGAAATTCCGTTATTTCCTATGTACATTACAGGGACAACGGAGAAATTGATCCGATTTATATCAATAAGATGGGCGTTGGACAGTATGATGCAACCCAATCTGTCCTGCAGGCAGAAAACTATTTCAAAGCGGAAAGAGTCGCCAAAAAGGAATGTCCTGAAGGTGGATTTGAGATCTGTGGCATATTGGAGGGAAGTTATCTTGTGTACCCAAATATTATGAACGTGCAACAAAAGACACTTCTTACTTTTCAGCTAGCTTCAGGCAATCCAGATGGAGGAATTATTGAAGTGCGGGAGAACAGTAAAGACGGAAGATTACTGGGTTCCTGCAAGGTTCCTTACACCGGAGGCTGGACAAGCTATAAGAAGGTACAATGTGAGTTGAATAACAAAACTGGTAATATAGACTTAGCCTTTGTTTTTCGCGGAGGCCAGAATGAATTGCTGAGGTTGGATTGGTTTGCATTCAGGTAAAGTGAAATAATTCCTAATGACAAGAGGATTTTACGTGCTTAATTCCTATAAAGTGCAACATTTAAAATAATCAGAATCTGGAAATTATCATTTTTAACTATGGTAAATTTAAAAAATGAAAAATCTATCATTTAAAATTGGATATTGGTCATCGATTTCTCTGATAATTACTTTTATTATCTGGATAATTTGTTTTACAGCAATCGCAGCGAGTTCACCTTTATTTTATTGGTCAACGCTTTCTGACTACGTAACTTATGTACACAGTAATAACCAGGTTTTCCAGAATCTGGCAAAAATTTTCATGCTTTTAGTCGGACCAGCATATGTCATATTTATTAGTAGCTTTTATGATTTTGTGCCTGATAATAAAAAGGTGTTGATCAGAATAAGCTTGTTGTTTGGAATTGCTTTTGCCGTCTTATCTAGTCTACATTATTTTGTTCAATTAAGTTTTGTAAGACTGAGTATTGAAAAAGGAGATCTGGAGGGACTGGAACATTTTATTCAGGCAAATCCAATCTCAATAATGAATTCAATAGATATGGCAGGGTGGACTTTATTCCTTGGTTTGTCCTCTGCCTTTATATTTCCTGTTTTCAAAGGAGACAGGCTGAATAGAATTATTCGATATTCATTTATTTTTAATGGATTTTCCTGTTTATTTGCCGGTCTTGGTTTTTTATTGCAAATAGATGTATTGACATTCCTGTTTGTAAATATTGGAATTGGTGGAGCCCTGATGACTATCTCTGTTGCATCAGCTAAATTATTTGGGAAGTTGATAAGAAAAGAAGATTAATATGAGTCAGTTGATCGAAAAAATTCGCGTCGAACTATTAAAAAAAGCTGATGAAAAAACGAAGAAAAATGGTCAGAATTTTTTCAAAGAACAAATTCATCTTTATGGTGTAAAATCCAGTGATGTCAGTAAGATTGCAAAAGAATTCTTCAACAGTTTGAAAAAAATTGATAAATCAGAAGTTTTTAAATATTGTGAAGAGCTTTGGCAGTCTGGAAATATGGAAGAATCATTTATTGCTTGTAATTGGTCCTATAATATTCGTGCTGATTATTCATTGGAAGACTATACCATATTCGAAAACTGGGTTAGGATGTATATTAGTAACTGGGCCTCTTGCGATACGTTCTGTAATCATACAATGGGAGCATATCTCGAAAAATATCCGGAATACCTGCAGAAATTAAAGATTTGGGCGGCGTCAAATAATCGCTGGTTACGTCGTGCATCGACAGTATCTCTCATTATACCTGCCAGGAAAGGCCTGTTTTTGAAAGAAATATTTGAGATTGCTGACATTTTACTTGCAGATCAGGACGATCTGGTGCAAAAAGGATATGGCTGGATGCTTAAAGCGGCAAGTCAGGCTCACCAAAAGCAGGTATTTGATTATGTGATTAAAAATAAATTGGTTATGCCGAGAACAGCTTTACGTTATGCCATTGAGAAAATGCCGGCAGAGTTAAAATCAAAAGCAATGAAAAAGCAATTCCCATAAAAATAAACTAGCCATATTTCTGGAATTAGATAAATTCAAATTATAAATTTTACGTCTATGAAGTTAAAGATTATCCTGATAAGTTTGTTAGTAAGCTCAGGATTAAATGCACAGCAAATCAGCAAAAGAGACCTGGAAAATAAATACATTCGCTTGTTACCGGGATCCGAATACTCGATGCAAAAAAGGTTAGAAATATCTTCGGATATAGATACAACCTGGAGTAAGTGGAAAGACCGTGGATATAATTATGGATTTAATCCTGTACTTACACCAATGTATACTACAGTTAACGGAATACTCTGTACACCCTATATGATTCAGGTCAGGGGAAATGAGAATGAACTTAATAAAAAACGTTGGGGATATCACGTATTTGAAGGTTTTGCTGCTGATGATACATCCCGCATTACCATGCTTGTAAATAAACATATTGAAGAAGGACGGCCAGTAGCTGAAATGTATTATTATGGAACGGTATATGGTCATTCAAATGCAGCATACAACTGGTTCAGGATCGGATCTGATGTAAGACAGCATTCCTTTCTTTTTAGCAGGGATAAAGCTATATTTTATGGTTCATTGAAGCTTTCAAATGCTTTAACCCTTGGTAATATAGGCAAGGATAACATTTCCCCTGTAAAACCATCAGGCGATAATGAAAAAATGTATAAGGAAGATGCAGATTTTATTAATTATACAGAGTTAAAGGAAAGTGGCGATGGAACCATTTTCTATGATAAGGATAACCATCTGGTATTGATTAAGGTGAATGGAAAATGGATGAAAGTTGTAGTTGAAGAATTACCGGAAGGTATCAGCTATCCCTTTTGAAAGTTTTGTAATTTTAACTTAGGTAAGTTAAACTTTATTCCTAAGCCTTTATGTAAGCTGTGAGAAGGCATAGTTACTGAGCATTTTCTTACCTGTTCAGACAAACAGATACTGATTTTTTGATAATGAGTTTTTAAGCTTAGAATAAAAACAATACTTTTGAATACTTAACTTCAATAACCATGAAAAAAATAATTCTCTACGCAACGGTTTTCTTTCTTTTTAGCTTTATTTCAAGAGGATTTGAAGAGATCAACAAGAACTCTTTCAAAACAGTGAAAATCGGTGACCAGGAGTGGATGGCAGAGAACCTGAATGTAAGTGTTTTTCGAAATGGTGATCCCATCCCTGAAGCAAGGACAGACAATGAATGGGTACAAGCCGGAAAGGAAGGTAAACCGGCATGGTGTTATTATGATAATAAGAATGAAAATGGAACAAAGTATGGTAAATTATATAACTGGTATGCTGTAAATGATCCACGAGGATTGGCTCCTGAGGGCTGGCATATATCCTCAGATAAGGAATGGGTAAATATGACTAATTTCCTAGGAGGTGATGATTATTGTGGAATTTTATTAAAAAGCACATCAGGATGGCTTGATAGAGGAAATGGCACAAACCAGACAGGTTTCGGAGCACTTCCTGCAGGAAGTAGAGATCTATTTGGAGTGTTCAAATACATTGGTGAACTCGGATACTGGTGGACTGGTATTCAGAGAGATAATGAACTTGCATGGTATAGAGCAATCGATAAAAATCCTTATTACGTTTACAGGACCAATTATACCAAGATGAATGGACTCTCAGTACGCTGTATTAAGAATTAAGGAGATAATTATTACAAAAGCTACATGAAGACCAAATATAAAAGTTTTGAAAATTCATTATTGGAGATTAAACTTTCTTAATATAACTCAATATCAAATTCCCTTTCTTTTTAGAAAATACTGGGAAACCTTTAGTTTTAAACATTTCTAAAATAGGAGCGGGGACAAATGGACTGCTTATTTCGAGAATATCTCCAGGTTTCAGACTACTTGCTAATTTCAAGATTTCACTCATTGGACTGCTGCCGGTATTTATTAAAGATGTCGCATCAAAATGGCTGGTCACTTTTGACTCTTCAAACCACAGGGGAGGAGAGGTGTTGAGAATGCTTACTTCATCCATTTTACCCAAGTATGCTCCTTGTCCTGCTTCTTCCCTGAGACGGTTTACCAGCTCATCAACTTTCATTCCCCCAATGATAGCAACTTGCTGCAATGTTGCAACCCTGGCAACAGTTTTCCGTAAGATAGGATTCTTTAACTTTTTAAATGCGGGAGACATATTTAGCAACAATTCCTCCAGCAGCGGATAAGCATTCAATAATTCTCCAAGCTTTGATTTTGGCGAGATGACTATTTTTACATCGTCCATGATATTTATTTCCTGTTATATGATAATAGTCGCTGTTCTCCTTCCAGTTTCCTAATATTGGTCAGATCCTGTGTATATTCTATGGTTCCAACATATTCTCCATTTTTATCACGCAATGCAAAGTATTCAATATAGATAAATCGCTCCTTGAAATTTATCCAGAAAGCAGCGCTGTTTTCTTTGCCTGTTTTAAAATCATTAAGA
>CAZKMG010000187.1:0-7412 GCA_964553465.1 uncultured Bacteroidaceae bacterium | reverse complement strand
GGAGATTGTTCTTTCTTCAATGGGTAATGTCAGATCAAGACCATATTTCAGCAACAGAATGCTCAGGTGCGCCACTTCCTGATGGTTCATTACCAACATGAAGAGCAAGAGTGCGGCAAACCCAACCCATGCTGGCGGCAGCTCCTACAAATATACAGGCATAATGATTACAGAAAAAAGTGTTTCCTTCATCAGCAGCCTTTATGATATCCAGAGGTGCAGTAACATTACTGGTGGGAGATCCAAACTTTGGCAATCGACGCTGTGCCCAATCCAGGATAAGAACTTGCTGATCGAATTCATTTTTCAATCCGGTGATTAACTTATCAAAATCCTCCTGTTTACGTAACTGCTGAAGCTTTGGATTATCAGCATGCTCATAAACTCCACGTTTGCTGTAAGTATTCTCAATCACCGGCGTAATATCCATTTCAATTACAGTGATTTTCTTTCCATCCATTGTTATAACCTGCCCTGGAGAAGCGTTTTCCAAAGTATTTGGCTGGACTTTAACGAGAGTGTCCACATGATAAGGGTATGGATAATCGTGACCAGATAAAAAGATGCTGGATTCTGCCAAAATTCTATTTGAGAATCCTGAGACAATAAGTACACTTAAAAAGATAAAAATAAAGCGAATAGTTTGCATAATATTGAATTAACTGTTTTTATTAAAAACTTAAATAAGCAACTCTTTTAATGATCATATAGCAATAATAAAATACCTTCCAACATAAATCTCAAGAACAAGAATATAATTATATTATCAGTACAAATATACCTTTATTTAATAATTTCAAAATTAGTTATTATGAGGTGATGATTCTTAAATTTTACACATAGAATCCTTCAGTGAATCAAATGAACTTTTTTATTTACTAAAAAGCTTTGAAGATAATAAATTAGTGCTTATTAAATCTTTATGGTTCAGACTTACTTAACCAATTTAATTAACCTGTCTTCAATCATATCCTGAAGCTGCTTTAATAATGCTTTTTCGTGTGGATCGATTACTGAGTCCTCAGTTGCCAGATGAATAATCATATTGTACTCACTTCTAGTCAATTGATGAGTTTCAATGGCTTTTTCAATTATTGCTCTAACTTTTTTTGCGCTTTCACTAATTCTCATAGACTGTTTACTTAGTTCTTAATAGTTAAATTATCAATATACAATAAACAACATTCCAGTTAATTATTTATCAAATCTAATAAATAGTTTACTTTAATAAAAAAGGAGTGTGATTAATTAAGTCCCCTCCTTTAAACTGAACAAGGAATACCTTAACCCTCATTGTTTTATGATACTCCATCCGCCTTTAAGACCAAAAACAAACCACACAAGTGCTAAGGTTCCTCCTGCAAAAATGGTGTCACCAATAATTCTGAGCCATTTGAATGTCATGATGTAGGGTTGTTGTAAAAATTCAGCAGACCGAGCAAACCATAAACCATCTTGCACACTAGCAACAGTTTGCGCAAGACCTACCGGTAAAACGCTAATAATAACCATAGCAGCAAGGCCGATATTTATGCTCCAGAAGGCTACTTTTATCCATCTTTCTTTCCACACAACTTCTTTATTCATATCACGCAAAACAAATAACATAAGGCCAATGCCCAACATGCCATATACTCCGAAAAGAGCAGTATGACCGTGAACTGGTGTTGTATTTAATCCCTGCATATAATAAAGCGCAATGGGTGGATTAATTAGAAATCCAAATATTCCTGCACCAACAAGATTCCAGAAAGCAACTGCAATAAAGCTGTAAATTGGCCATTTATATGCATTTACCCATTCCTGGCTGCGACTGAGTTTCAAGTTGTCATAGGCCTCAAATCCCATTAATACTAAGGGAACCACCTCGAGTGCACTAAACGTAGCTCCAAGAGCCATAATTGCTGTGGGTGTACCTGTGAAATAGAGGTGATGGAATGTACCAAGAATACCACCTGATAAAAATACAATTGTTGAAAACATAACTGCAGTGGTAGCAGTTGCAGGTTTAATAATTTGTAACCGAACAAACAAGAATGCAATAACTACAGCAGCAAAAACTTCGAAAAATCCCTCAACCCACAAATGTACTACCCACCATCGCCAGTATTCAGCTATAGCAAGGTTTGTCTGTCGACCCCACATCAACCCTGCTCCATAGAATAATGCTATGGCAAAGGTGGATATTAAGAATAGTATCAGTAGATTCCTGCTTTCGGATCTTTGAATTAAGGCAGGCCAGATAGCTCGGCCCATCAAGAGTAGCCAAATAATAAGTCCAATAAACAAAAATAATTGCCAGAAACGCCCCAGATCAACATATTCATAACCCTGATGACCGAACCAGAAATTGTTTATCAGTCCAAGTTTCTGCATGACACCCATCCATTGACCTATGAGTGAGCCAGCAACAATAATAAGTAATGCAATAAAAAGGAAATTCACCCCCAACCGCTGGTATTTAGGTTCATAGCCTGAAATTGCCGGGGCATAATATAATCCAGTTGCCAGCCATGAAGTAGCTATCCAGAAAATAGCAATTTGAATATGCCATGTGCGTGAAATTGAATATGGCAGAATTTTAGCAAGAGGTATCCCATAGAATGCCTGTCCTTCAACTCCATAATGAGCTGTAATTACGCCCATTATCACCTGCACAAGTAATAAGGCTGAGACAATCCAGAAGTATTTAACAGTAGCTTGCTGGGATGGAGTCTGAATATCTTTAAGGTTAGGGAAGTAAGTTGGAATTGTATCAACTGCTTTTTCGCGTCTTCTTGCATAGTACCAAACCATCATACCGATTCCTGCTAATAGCATTATTACGCTGAATCCGGTCCATAGAAGCATAGATCCTGTTGGATGATTAGCGACAAGTTCTTCTGCCGGCCAGTTATTTGTATACGTAATTACCTGACCTGGCCGTTCTGTGACACATGCCCATGAAATCCAGAAAAAGAATGCATTAAGCATTCGAACACGCTCAGGGTCTTTAATCGAATTTTCTGGTATACTGTATGCATCTCTCAACTTGGTCATTGAAGGATCATTTGTAAATAGTCCACTATAGTATTTGCTGTTATTTTTAATAGCTGCTGCCCTTAAGGGTGTAACTATAATGAATTTATTTTCAGGATTAAAAGTATTTTTGCGCAATTCGATTTGCAGCTTGACTTTCAAGGCAGCTTTATTTTCTTCTCCCAGGGACTCATAAGGCATATTATACACTTGAATTGCTAAGCTATCAAGTATGAATACAGCTTCCCTGTGAAGCCAGTCAGCGCTCCAGTCAGGGGCCTGATAAGCCCCATGCCCCCATACCGTTCCTACCTCTTGTCCTCCAAGAGATTGCCACACATTCTGGCCATCTTTGATATCCTGTCCTGTGAAAAGAACCCTACCTTCAGTTGTGACTACTTTTATTGGAACGGGAGGAGCTTGATGGTATATTTCCCTGCCGAAATAAAGTAATACTGTAAAAGAAATTGTTATTACAGCTAGGAATCCAATCCATAATTTTCTTGTGTTTTTCATTTTTGTTAAGTTTATCTTTATTATACTGAAGGTTATAATTCAAAGGATTTTGCCAGCTCATCAATGCGATTGAGATAATTCATAATACTGCCATTTAAGTCTTTTTCAATTTCCTTAAATTTTTTTAATAAGTTTTGCTGTTCATTTTCATCCAGAATATCATCAGCCATCCTAAAAAGTATGTTGTTTTCTTTATCAATATGATTACTTAATAGTTCTATATAAGCATTCATATTTTCGTAGATCTTTTGCAGTGCTGATTTTTCTCCATTTATAAATAAGGGAATGCTATCCTGTATTCCTTTCAGGTACCTTCTGCCAAGTTCATGTTCATGCAGCATAACTGCAATAGGACCATGATTTTTTGAAAAGCCTTTGTGGCTCATTAAGGGGAAAAGCAAATCTTCTTCTTTTGCATGATGAAACTTATCAGCATAATTTTTTACAAGATCAACTACCGTTTCAATATGAGAGATTTCAGAGTCAGATGTTTTAACCATATTACTCATAAGGCGCAATAAATGCAAAATATGCATATGATCGTTTTTAAGATTTGTTGTTGCAGTATTCATAATATTTTATTATTTGGATTAGTTCGCAAGTTTTAAAGCCTTTTGATATAAAATATTGTTTTCAAGGTGAACATGAATGTGAAGATCATCTTCAAATTGTTCCAAAAGTTTATATGCAGCATTGTATGTTCCGCATCCATCTGCCGGAACTTTATAGTGCTCTGTCATTACATTGATTTTATCCATGGATCCTCCTGCAAAATCGTGCTCATCTTTCATTCGTGTGATTTCTGTAACTATCTTTTTATTTAATGAATTAGAATTATAATTTAATCTCTCCCTGATAGCTGGGAAAAGTACTTTTTCTTCTTTATCCAGATGTTGAAGCAATTCCTTATTTATAATTATAAATAAATCTGCAATTTCTTTTAATTCTGGATGTCTTTTTCCATGAACTGAAGCGATCTTTTGAGTAAAAAAGACCAATTCGGGAAGTGCTTTTTGAACAAATTTATGATGGGTATTTTCAATGTAATCAGATAAAAAACTTAATGACCACTCATTAAAATTTCTTGATTCGTGATCAATTGACTTTTCTAGCATTTCAATCTCATTTTCAATATCGAATAAATTGATATTTTTTTCTTTGCATGCCTCATATAGACTTTTATTGCCTCCACAACAAAAATCTATACCTACTTTTTTAAATATACCAACAGTTCGAAAATTTTCTGTAACTATTTGTCCTACATTTATTTTTTTATAATTTTTACGAGACATAAGCTTTTTATTTTAGATTTTACATCACAAAGATAAAAATACTTTAATAAAAGACAATAAGGTATTTTGATATTTTATAAAATTTATTTATATTTGTATCATTAAAATCCAATAATAAAAAAATGTTTAATAAGGAAACTGAATATGCTTTGCGAGGCCTGGTTTACATACAGGTCCAGAACCTGAATGACAGGAGACCTGGAATTTCTGAAATTGCTAAAGAAATTGAAGCCCCACATTTCTTTACTGCCAAAATTCTTCAACAACTTGTTAGACTAGGATTTTTAAGATCTCAGAAAGGAAAGGGAGGTGGCTTTTATTTTGATCATGAAAAATCAGATTTACCATTGAAAGAATTAATTAATTCAACAGAAGGTGGAAAAACATTTTCAGGATGTGGTTTTGGGTTGAAGTATTGCGACGAAGACAATCCCTGCCCATTGCATAATCAATACGCACCAATACGGGATGCAATTAACAAACTGGTAACTGAAGAAACTATTCAAAGCCTGGCCAAAAAAACTTTTCCTAAAATAAATAGACAATAGTATGTGGCTTAAAAAGTACAATCTTCCGCTTTCAGTGGCAGCATTTACTGCAATTATTCTATCAATGATTCAGATAAATCTAGTCAAACCTATATTGATTGCTGAACGATTTTTCACTGGAGGTGGCTGGTTTGAAGTATTTTCCTTTTCAGCATATGGAGCTATTGTTGCCTATAATATGCAGGATCCTATAAAAGTTCCAAAGTGGAGAAGTATTACATGGGTAATATTTTCTGTAGTTTTTTTTTCACAGCTAATATTAGGCTTGTCAGGTTTTGAAAAATTTCTTATGACTGGTGAACTGCATTTACCTATCCCTGCAATGATTTTGTCAGGGCCAATTTACAGGGGGCATCTTTCTTTTATGACTGTTCTTTTTCTAAGTACCGTTGTATTAACGGGACCTGCATGGTGCAGCCATTTGTGCTATTTCGGGGCGTTTGATAGCTTGGCAGCGCGAGGAAAAGACCGCAGGTCAAAACTACACAATAAAGGAGCTATTAAGTCAACATTGATTCTGCTTATAATTGGAGTTACCTTACTATTTCGTTTTCTGAAAATTCCCGTTCTCATTGCAACCATAACAGCCATAGTTTTCGGTATGGCAGGGATCATGTTGATGATATTCATTTCCCGTAAAAATGGGAAGATGGTACATTGTCTGCTTTATTGCCCGATTGGTACGATTATTAACTTATTTAAACATATTAATCCATTTCGTTTATCAATTGAAAAGAGCTGCAATCTTTGCATGAAGTGCTCTCTCCAATGCAAATATGATGCATTAAACATACAAGATATCAGAAATAAAAAACCAGGGATTACCTGTACTCTTTGCGGAGATTGCATTGCTTCCTGCAAAGATCAGTCGATAAAATATAATTTTCCAGGGCTTAATCATGTCGCAGCCAGAAATCTTTATCTTTTTCTTACTATTAGCTTGCATTCAAGTTTTCTTGCTTTAGCAAGAATCTAAGATTTTCAAAGCAACCTTAATGATCCTGATTTTCATTTTAAAACTTTTTAATTTTTATTAACATTTTATCTTATGAGCGAAATAATCAATAATCCTCAAAAACGTAAAGAACTTTTAAAGCATATGATTCTACAGCTTCACAAAGGTGAAGCTCCGGAATTGGTTCGCAACCGGCTGATCGAATTACTAAAATCGATACCCTACGATGAGGTAGTGGAGGTAGAACAGGAACTAATTTCTGAAGGTCTTCCTGCTGAAGAAGTATTAAAATTTTGTGATATTCATACAATGGTCCTTGAAGGTCATATTGATCAGAGCGGTGCGAAATCCATTCCTCCAGGTCATCCAGTGGATACTTTTATAAAGGAAAACCTCGAATTGGCAAAGCTGGTGAATGAACTGGAGCAAATTTTTAATCATGTTGTATCCCTCAGGGAGGATGAAGTAAAACCGTGGCTTCTACAAGTACATGGTAAACTTAATATTCTGATGGATGTTGATAAACATTATAAACGTAAAGAATATCTTATTTTCCCATTTCTTGAGAGGTATGGCATAACTGGCCCTCCTAAAGTAATGTGGGGCAAGCATGACGAAATCAGGGGATATATAAAAGCTGCTATTGAAGCAGTAAGTACTCCAGGTGATATTTCAGTTTCAGAGGCCCAATCAATCACTGAACTTATTTTACAAAACATTACAAAAGCATTATCAGATATGATCATGAAGGAGGAGGAGATTTTGTTTCCTATGTGCATGGATAAGCTTACTGAGGAAGAGTGGTATAGTGTATACCAGCAAACTCTTGAGATCGGTTTTTGTCTGTACGATCCTTTAGATGAATGGAAACCCGAAGGACTTATTATGAGCGACCAGGTTCATAGTATTAAAAACAATATTCAGCTCAGTACAGGAAGCTTTAGTCTGGACGAAATGGAATCTTTATTTAAAACTCTTCCCATTGATATCACTTTCGTAGACAAGGATGATAAGGTTAAATTTTTCAGCCTGGGTAAGGAACGCATTTTCACACGCAACCGTGCGATTCTTGGCCGTGATGTT
>CAZKMG010000186.1:0-7435 GCA_964553465.1 uncultured Bacteroidaceae bacterium | reverse complement strand
TCCGCTATACCTGAATTATATAGATCAGTAGTATAGGAAAGTATTTCCAAATGATTGTAGTTCAAGATATCAACTGAATACTTAAAAAAAATATCATTATCTGTTTTTACATGGATTATTCCATTATCAATTATCATCTTCTGATATTTCTGAAGAAATAATGAACTTGTCAACCGCTTTTTCTTTCTTTGTTTTTTTAGTTGCGGATCAGGAAAGGTCAACCAAATTTCACTCACTTCATCCTTACCAAAAAATGAATTGATAAATTCTATCCTTGTACGTAAGAAGGCAACATTCAGGATATTTTCTTCATTTGCTATTTTAGCACCTTTCCACATTCGTGCTCCTTTAATATCCACCCCGATAAAATTCATCCCGGGAAATTTTCTGGCTAGACCTATTGTATATTCTCCTTTACCACAGCCTAATTCAAGGACTAATCGATGATTATTATTAAACACTGCATTGATCCACTTCCCCTTTTCTTTATATTCCTGCCCAAAAATCTCTATGAATGAAGGCTGAAAAACCCTTTCAAAGCTTTTCATCTCCTCGAATCGCTTCAGCTTATCTTTACCCAAAGTATAAAAAATATTAACGAGGCTCCTTGTACTCTTCTAATCGGAGCCCCACATCAGTGACTGGTATTTCAGGAAGCCTCATTCCTTGTTCAATGATAAAAGTATATTCCCCGCAATACCTGAATAATACTCCTTTCCGGTACATTCGCGTAATTAATTTTATATCTCCGAACCCATTTCCTAACCATTTTCCTTTTACATCAGCTACCTGAATTTCAACAGTGTCCCTGATCTTCAAGTTATTAGGACCTATTGTTGTAATGAAAACAAAAAGATTACTTTTTGTGTATTGGGTTGTATGTCTGATATTTATAAGAATATTGTAGGTTTTCAGACTATCCGTCACCTGAACCTTGAATATTTTTTTATCAGCCCAGGTCCATTGGCCTCCTTCAGTGCTTTGATAATCATCATAAACCATATTAGGATCACATGAGCTTAATAGGAATAAGATTGAGGTATAAAAAATAATGACTTTCATAATTCCGATAAGGGATTTCCTTTTTTCTTTTTCTTTTTCTTTCTGGAAGATTCGGATTTTTCGTTATCAAACCTTGAAAGACTCTCATTTTCAATATCATTCTGGTATTTTATCTCTGACTTTATTTCTTCAACAGCCAAGTTTAAAGATTCCAGAACTTCTCCCTTCTTATTGGATTCAATAATTTCTTTAACCCTTTCAATAGATAAAGGAATCAGGTTAAGGGTTGAATTTTTATCAAAAGAATACCAATAAAGTGCGCGATAAATATCTGTTTTCTGATGAAAGGCATCGCCCTGCATTGTTTTAAGAATAATTTCCTTATCTGGAAATCCTTTTTGGGCATCAATATAAGAAGTGACTTCAAAATTCAGACAACATTTTAATTTACTACATTGTCCAGCCAGTTTTTGTGGATTCAGGGATACCTCCTGATATCGTGCAGCAGCAGTAGTTACCGATACAAAATTGGTAATCCAGGTGGCACAACATAACTCTCTTCCGCAAGGTCCTATCCCACCTATCCTGCCTGCTTCCTGCCTGGCTCCAATCTGGCGCATCTCTACCCTGATTTTAAACTCTTCTGCAAGCCTTTTTATTAGTTCTCTAAAGTCCACCCGGACATCAGCTATATAGTAAAAAATTGCTTTTGTCTTATCTCCCTGATATTCAACATCTCCAATTTTCATATCCAGCTTAAGGCTTTCTGCAATTTTCCTAGACTTAAGCATAGTGATGTTCTCAAGGTCAATAGCTTCTTTCCATTTGTCGAGATCTACTTGCTTCGCCTTCCTGTACACCTTTTTTAAGTCATCAGACCTTGGATCAATTCCATATTTCATCAACTGATGAAAAACAATCTCTCCAGTAAGACTAACAATCCCAATGTCATGACCAGGAGAAGCCTCAACAGCGACAATATCTCCTCTTTTTAGTCTGATTTGGTTTGTGTTCCGAAAAAAAGCTTTACGTGTATTTTTAAAGCGTATTTCAACGACTTCAAATTCCCTGTAATTTTGAGGTAAATCTCTAAGCCAGTCAAAATCATCCAGCTTGGCACAGGTATTAAAATAATAAGTGATCCTGTCCTGATTTTCATTCAAGCTTTCCGTATACTTGCCTTTGCAACAACCCCGGTGAATCATATCTGATAGTATCGAGTTTACCCTTACGACCTAGGCAAAAGTAAATAAAAAATTTGTAACATATCCGTTTGTCAGGCCTTAAGATGTTACATGTACCAATAATCATGTCTAAGATATTCAGATATATCCAAGTAATTCGACACCTGAATAACTATCATCCGATTTTATAGAAAACTGACGAGATAAAACGCTTGAATGATTTGTACAAAAAAACTTTCAGATTATTTATATTCTCTGGGAAGAATGCTTCTTCAATTCCTTTTGATTAAAACAATTACCTTTAATCCTAGGTCAAGGAATACAATCCTGGCGTAAACATTAGCTGAAATATGGTTAAATGCCAGGTTAAATTCTTCATAAAGACCTTGAATATTTTCTTTTGTAATAAACCTGGAGAATTTTACTGACCATTCATCTTCATAACCCGACATATGAGAAATGGAAGTATGTCCTGTATGGACAAGGAAATTTTCTCTTAGTATCCTTATCCCATATGAGAGAAAATGTTTTTGTTTTTCTCTTCCAGTCTTGGACATTTCCTCCACCCATCCTGTAAGTTCTGGAATATTTATAGCATAACAGACCCTCATGAAATTTACAAACTGATCAAAATAATATTTATTCTGATCATCAGTCTTCATGAAGCTTAGCGCCTTATTGAAATTTCCATCCGCCAGTTTTACTGCATCCTCAATTAAATTATTTTCCTCATCAAATTGTAACTTAAGAACTGCCTTTATATCTTCATCTTTTAGTCGTGGAATTTTAATCATTTGTGTCCTTGACAGGATCGTTGGAAGAACTTCTCCAATACTCTCTGAAACCAGAATGAATAAAGAATTGGGAGGCGGTTCTTCAATTATTTTTAATAGTTTGTTTGAGGCAGTACTGTTCATTCTTTCTGGTAACCACATAATAAGTATTTTATAGTCTGCCTCATAGGATTTTAAACTCAGTTTCCTGATGATCTCACTACTTTCTTTTGTACTGATCAATCCCTGCTTATTTTCAATACCTATTTTTTCGTACCATTGGTATTGATTAATATATGGATTTGCTATAAGAGCTTCTCTCCATTTTTCAAGGTAATTTTCCACAGCCGATTCATCTTTTTTATCGGAGGAAGCAGAAGGAAAAACAAAATGAAGATCCGGATGTGCTAGTTTTGAATACTTTATACAAGAGGGACAAATACCGCAGCTGTCTTCTTCTCCTCTTCCGGTACATGATATATATCTTGCATACGCAAGGGCCAATGCAAGTTTTCCAGATCCCTCCGGACCATGAAACATTTGGGCGTGACTAATCCTTGAGTCCTTAACCGTCTTTCTTAGAGTTGCTTTTATTTTGACCTGTCCTGGTATATCCTTAAAAAACATAAATATATTTGAGATTAATTCAATTAAAAATTGAATGTTTTGTTAAACCAAATCCTTTCGGTTTCATCAGACCAGTGGGAATAAATGATGAACTGATGAAACCCAAATGATTTACATATCCAAACAAGAATGAACCAAGTTTACTAGCTTCCCAACCACAAAAGCTCATTGCGAACGTGGTCAACGAATCCAATAAAACTTCATCCATATGGGTTCCTTTCCGACCTTTTAAAATAAATTTATTACGGATGAAATTTGATTTCAAAGATAATTATAAAAAATTCTTTTTCTACCTTTGGATTTGTCTTAAAAAACCTCTTGAATAACCTAAAATTATATGAAATGTTAACTATAGAAAAATACAATTTTGCCAGGAAAAGAGCTATTGTCAGGGTAGATTTTAATGTTCCCCTTAACAGTAGTTTTGATGTCACAGACGATACACGTATCAGGGCCGCCATGCCAACCATAAAAAAAATACTTGCCGATGGTGGATCTGCCATATTAATGTCTCATCTGGGCCGTCCTGATGGGAAAAAAACAGATAAATATTCTCTTGGGCATGTGGTGAAAACAGTTGAAAAAGTCCTTGGGAAAACCATTAAATTTGCAGGTGATTGTGTAGGACAGGATGTCCGGGATATGGCATCTGCCTTGAAACCCGGGGAAGTGATGCTTCTTGAAAACCTGCGTTTTTATGAGGAAGAGGAAGGCAAACCCTATCACCTGGGTAAAGATGCTTCTGAAGAAGAGAAAAAGATGGCAAAAATAAAGGTTAAGGAAAGTCAGAAAGATTTTGTAAAACAACTTGCACAACTTGCTGATTGTTATGTAAACGATGCATTTGGTACGGCCCACAGGGCACATGCTTCTACATCACTTGTAGCTGCTCATTTCCCGGGCAACAGTATGTTTGGATATCTAATTATGAATGAACTGGAAGCTATGGATAAGGTACTTTTAAAAGCTGATAAACCTTTCACCGCCATTATGGGAGGAGCAAAAGTGTCCGATAAAATACTTGTTATTGAAAATCTTCTTGATAAAGTGGACAACCTTATCATTGGGGGAGGTATGACTTATACCTTTATTAAAGCCAGGGGGGGGAGAATTGGCAAATCCTTGTGTGAAGAAGATAAACTTGAACTTGCCATGGACCTGGTTAAGAAAGCTGAGGAGAAAGGTGTTAAACTTATCCTGCCAGTTGACCAGGTTCTTGCAGACAATTTTGATAATGCCGCCAAGACTAAAGTAGCAAAAATAGATGCAGGGGAAGACGGATGGATGGGCCTGGATATAGGCGAGAATACTATTAAGCTCTACAGTGAAGTTATCATGAAATCCAAAACCCTCCTCTGGAATGGACCCATGGGAGTATTTGAGATGAAAAGTTTTCAGAAAGGTACAGTTGCTGTTGCTGAAGCCATAGCCAAAGCTACTGAAAAAGGAGCATTTAGCCTTGTAGGAGGTGGCGATTCAGTTGCTGCAGTCAATAAGTTTGGCCTTTCCGATAAAGTCAGTTATGTATCCACCGGCGGTGGCGCTATGCTTGAATATATTGAAGGTAAAGAACTCCCCGGGATAAAAGCAATCAAGGGTTAAGCTTTTTAATCCTATTGATTTTGTTTTATGAAGCAAACTGAATTGCCTTCATGTAACACTGTGCTTTCTCAGATTATTTAAATTTCATTTTATTATGATTAATGTCGAAAGAATATTCCAAATCAATAATGAAATGGAATTTGAGAACCTGTCTCTCGAAATTTTTCATTTTCAATACGAAAATATTCCAGTATATAGAAATTTCATACATTATCTGCATATCAATCCTCATCATATTGATCGGTTAACAAAAATTCCATTCTTGCCCATAGAATTTTTCAAATCTCACAACATTATTACTTCAGGGAAAAAACCAGAGATTATTTTTGAATCCTCTGGAACTACTGACGGCAAAATATCAAGACATTTTGTTGCAGACTTGTCACTTTACGAAAAAAGTTTTAGCTATTGTTTTGAAACTTTTTATGGCAACCTTCATAATTATTGTCTTCTTGCCCTCCTTCCTTCTTATCTGGAGCGATCAGGTTCTTCACTTGTGTATATGGTAAATAAACTAATTAAACGTACATCCCATCCAATGAGTGGATTCTACCTAAATGATTATCATAAACTTATATCCGTATTAAAAGAATTGAAATCAGCGGAAATACCCATAATCCTTTTAGGTGTGAGTTTTGCTCTTGCTGATCTTGCAGAAAAATATAAGGTAGACCTTTCAGAAGTAATTTTCATGGAAACAGGAGGAATGAAAGGAAGGAGAAAAGAGATAGTTCGGTCGCAGCTTCATGATATGCTGACAAAAAGTTTCAACGTCAAACATGTGCATTCTGAATATGGAATGACTGAGTTATTAACCCAGGCATATTCCAAAGCAAATGGAATATTTCAATGCCCTCCCTGGATGAAGATTTTTATCCGCGACAGTCACGATCCTCAACAAATTATGCCTGTAAATGAAACCGGAGTAATAAATGTCATTGACCTGGCTAACATATTTTCATGCTCTTTCCTTGCTACCTCGGACATCGGAAGGCTTCAACCGGATGGTAGCTTCGAGATCCTCGGCAGGATGGATAATTCAGATATCCGGGGATGTAATTTGTTGATTAGTTGATCAATTTTAAATGTTTTGCCTTATTTCGCCTGACCTTAAATGTTTTTCAGTTACCAAAGAATCCCTTTAAATCACCTTTCCACATAATCTATGATCTATGGTCCATTGTCCATGGTCTATAGTCCATCACTAATTCACCCCTCACCCCATTACCACTCCTCCTGAGACCACGAATTTCATTGCATCTGTCGGCGACATATCCAGTGGCTTAATAAGCTCAACAGGAACAATAAACATTTCCCCGGAAAAGTTGTATGAATGCGGGAAATAAACAGAGACTTTATCCTTGATCCCCAGATCTATTAAGTCTTCCTGTGTGAGAAAACCTACCTTTTCGAGCTCTGAAATAGTATTCACTTTTACCAAAACAGGTTTGTTAAACTTTTTCTCTTTCCCTACAAATGCAGACATCATGTCCCTGATGGATGTATAGATCAAATTCATCAAAGGAGCTTTTTCCATAAACTTGTCCACTAATTTTTTAACGGGTTTCAAAAATATTGATCCGCCCAGGATCCCCAGAATAGTGATGATAATAAACATGGCTACAATACCTATCCCTGGGATTCTAAATCCGATCCAATGAACGAACGCATCCCTTAAAAAACCGTCAACAAAGGTAAAAACCAGGTAAATAATGTAAAATGTAAGCCCGATAGGTGCCACATACAATAAACCTTGTAAAAAATACCTGAAAATTTTATTCATATCTCTTAAGTTTTTAATAACTCTTCTTTTTTGCTTTAGGCAGACTTTCAGCAACCAGAGCATAGGAGTGGTCAATCAAAGAAAAAACTATCTCCATGCTTAAACTTCCATCCATAATTAAGGTGTTCCAGTGCTTCTTATTCATATGGTATCCCGGGATAATTGCCGGATACTGCTCTCTCAACTCAATGGCTCTTTCAGGATCACACTTAAGATTTAACCTTAATTCCCCCTCCAGGTTTGTCAATAAAAATATCTTATTCATTACCCTGAAAACCAGTGTATCATCTCCGAAGGGAAGATCTTCTGTCACTCCCTTTTTTAATAAACAATGCTCTCTTATGTCTTCAATATTCATTTTTACCTTGTTTTCTTGCAATATTTAAAATTAAGGTAAGAAAAATTTACGAGTAGTAATTCGTATTTTTTAATTTTCTAATTTTCCTTTTTTTTACTTTTTACTT
>CAZKMG010000185.1:1507-7449 GCA_964553465.1 uncultured Bacteroidaceae bacterium | reverse complement strand
AAATCGCGAATCAATGATTAAGGATGTATTTACAAATGAAAAAAGAGTCGAAGTAACTAGATTTCAAGGACTTACAGTAGACTTTTGCAATATGGTAGGTGCAAAATATCTTCTTAGAGGGCTTAGAACTGCTGCCGATTTTGAATATGAGAGGGCTATCGGACAAATGAATAAAGCGATGAAACCGGAAATTGAATCAATATTTTTACTGACCTCAGCAGAATATACACCCGTAAATTCAACAATCGTTAGGGACATTATCAGATATGGTGGGGATGCTACTAAATTTCTTCCTAAAGGGATTGACATCAGGAAATATTTATAGATATGAGATGGTGCGTATTCATAACAATAATTTTTGTTATAATTACGCTGAATACTAAAGCTCAGTATGAATCGGTCCATGTTAAAGGTTATGCTTCAGAATATATAGGAAAATCAATTGTTTTTTTTTCTTACCTTGAAAGACAATTCGATTCCCGCACTATTATTGACACTATTCAGATAGACACTACCGGATACTTCAGCTTTGCATTCAATAGTTCATCAACACAGGTTTTGTATTGTGAAACTGTTGATTATACAGGATATTTTTATGCTGAGAAAGGAAGAAATTATATAATTACTCTACCTCCAATTCTGTCTGCTGAACTGCAAAACTCCAACAATCCCTTTCTTATATCACCACTATGGCATATGATGCCGGATGATTCTCTCTTTAATGGTTTAAAAGACCTGAATTATGCCATACAACAATATGATGATAAGTACGAGCCATTTGCAAAAAGTCACCTCCTCAAATTTTATGATACAGTATTAAGCAAAATCCAACTGGATTCTTTTCTTCAAAGCTATAATTTTGAGTTAAATGTCACTGATTCAGCATTCTTTAGTGATTATCTTCTGTATAAAAAGGCTCAACTTGAATTACTCGTTAAGGAATATGAGCGACAGCATATTTATGCTTCCTATTTTTTGGATCGGCCTCTGCCTATGAACAATCCAGCATTTTGGGAATTCTTCAGATTATACTTTGACAGGTATATCAGCTCTCTTTCAGATAGAAAAGAATTTAATGAAGTATATTCCCTTATTGGGGGAGAACTCTATAATCAATTAACTATTCTGCTAAAAAATGACCCCGTTTTGAAGAATGATACAATCCGGGAACTGTTGCTTCTAAATGAACTTTATCAGGGTTTCTATGAAAAAAAATATCCTTTGGACCTTGCTTTGAACTTGATAGATACTATTCAATTAAAAACAGTTTCATCGCTTATTCAAAATGTGGCAGATAAATTAAGTCATTCTATTACTTCTCTTCAAAAAGGATATTATCCGCCATCATTTATTTTAAAAAGCCCTAGTGACAAAAAATATTCACTCGAAGATTTTAAAGGAAAATACTTATATATAGGATTTTGCAGCCTTGAAAATCTGGGCTGCCTTAAAGAATTAGAGTATTTGAAATATCAGAACAGTAAATATAGTAAATACTTGCAAATTGTAATTGTTGTCCCTGAAAATGAAAAGGATAATATCAATTCTTTCAATGATTTGAATTCAATTAGCTGGCCAATTTTGTTTAGTGAATATACTCCTGATCTATTCAGAAAATTTAAGATAAAAACATTCCCATTATTTTATCTTATTGACAAAGAAGGCAAATTTCTTCTCTCTCCATCCCCGCTTCCTTCCGAAAATTTCGAACAGGTATTGTTCCAGATTATGCATGCCAGAGGCGAGATCTAAATAAAACCGACACACACTAAAAGATTGTTTAATTTAAATTTTAGGCTGGCAAATTAGCTTTTTTAATGTCAGATATAAGAATTGGTTGAATATTACTGATTAATCAAGAATACCGGCTTCCTTAAGAACATCAATAATAGAGGGATAAGTGTTAGATATAATAATGGTTGCTTCAGATTTTTTCAACCATCTTGTTTCTGTGATACCTTCCTTTAGTTGAGGAATAGCTCCCTTGCTTTTTGCACTGTACATCTCAAACCACTCTGTCTCTTTTAGCACCGGCGTTTTATTTAGTTGGTAGCTGTGATATGTCTTGATAATTGATTTTTTAACAATTAGGGAATTTAATCCGCATTCTTCTGACACCTCCCTGATAGCAGTATCATGATTCTTTTCCAGTTTTTCAGCCTTTCCTTTAGGTAGATCCCAGATTTCATTTCGCTTTATAACAAGAAATTCTCCCTTTGCATTATAAACTAGCCCTCCTGCAGCGCGGACAAATTTAAAACAAGATGTAAACTCTTTACGTAAAAATTCAAGATTGCGATGAAAAATATGTAATGCCGTAATATTATTAAATAATATATAAGCTTCAACCAATTCAATTAATTCTTCTTTATTCTCATATTTATAAAAAAGACCAAAGTCATTCTGGAGGGCATCATTGAAATCATCCCTTAAAAAAACTGTTCTCTCCTTAAAAAAAACTTTATACATTTGCGAAATTATGGATATGCATAAAAGAATTGCTCGCTACTTGCTACAAAGTAAAGCAATAAAATTAGATCCCACAACCCCCTTTACCTGGGCTTCGGGATGGAAATCACCTATTTACTGTGATAACCGTAAAACCCTTTCATTTCCTGAAATAAGAGGTTTTATCAGAGATTCATTTAGTAGTACTATTAAAGAATTATACCCTGATGCAGAAGTGATTGCCGGTGTTGCAACGGGGGCTATTGCTCAAGGGGTATTAGTTGCGGATATGCTTGATCTCCCTTTTATATATGTGAGGTCTGAAGCAAAAAACCATGGATTATCAAACCTTATTGAAGGAGTGATTAATCCGGGCCAGAAGGTAGTTGTTATTGAGGATCTGATATCTACAGGCAGAAGCAGTCTTAAAGTTGTTCACACACTCCGGGAACATGGTTGTAAAGTATTGGGGATGATTGCAATATTCAATTATGGGTTCCCTCAAGCTGAAAAAAATTTTGTGGATGCAAGTTGCCGGGTTACGAACCTCAGCGATTACAAATCATTACTTGAAATAGCCCTTGAGATTAATTATATAACATCCAAAGAGGCAGAAATACTTCAAGATTGGAGGCTTGATCCGGAAAATTGGAAGGCATGACTGGTAAAATCGAAAGCAGAATAGGTATTATTCATCGGTCTGATGAAGAGGTTTTTAATTTCCTTTCAGATTTCAGAAATTTTGCAAGGTTTATTCCAAATGATAAAATAAAAGACTGGAATGCAACCTCAGATTCCTGTAATTTTGAAATTGCTGGAATAGGAAAAGCAGGATTGAAAATAATAGAGAAGGTCCCAAAAAGCTTTATTAAAATTAGCTCGGAAGGTTCTATCCCGGTTAATTTAATGCTTTCACTGAACATTAACTTTATTGATGCTAATACATCCCAATTAAAGCTTACGGTTGAGCCTGATGCAAGTCCAATAATGTTGAAGATGATAAAATCAACCCTGCAAAATTTTGTCGATATGCTAATCGATCATATTGAAAACCTTCGATTTTAGAAAATAAATTATGAATTATAAAAACTTGATTAGGACATAACAAATTCAAGTTCTTTGTAACTAAACTTTTGCTTTCTATTATTATCCATCAGTAAAACGAGGTGACCGTTCTCCTCAACATCAATGAGGGTCGCATTAAAAATCGATCCATGTTTTCTGAAACTTAATACTTTTTGAAATCCAAAAAGAAATTTAAGATATTCCTGATTTATCTGTGAAAAATCCCTATCCTCAAAGATTTCATACCAAAAATCAAATGTTTTAATAAATTTCTTCAAAATAACCTGCAGAGACCTCTCAATCCCGCTTTTTATTTTAATGCTTGTAGCTTTAATTGGAAATGACTGAAATCGAGTTTGATTTACATTAATACCAACACCAATGATAGAGCTCCGAATATTGCTCGATTCCAGCGCATTTTCAATAAGGATTCCAGCTATTTTTTCATTTCCAGTCAAAATATCATTCGGCCATTTGATAGATGCTGATCCTAATTCTTGTGCAATTAGTTCCCTGACAGAAATAGCTGTTATCTTCGAAAGATAAAACTGTTCAAAAGCATTAACGTTTTTGGGAAATAAAATTAAACTCAACAGTAGATTCATTCCTGCCTCGCTTTCCCATGAATTATTTCCCTGACCTTTCCCTTTTCGTTGAAAATCAGCTTGAATTACAGTTGGTTTATCTATTACATTTGCTGACAAAAAGGCAGATGCTTGTAAGTTTGTCGAGTCAACTTCAGTCAGATGATACTTAATGTACTTTCCTATCAACATATTATTCCTTTCTTGAATGAAAAACAAAATTGCTCTAATTCTGTTTATAAATCTAGATAATTCAATAAAAAAATGTTAATTGCAAAGAATTGATAATCTGTTTATTACATCCTTCATAACAAATCAACTGAATTTTAATTACCTTTGTTTTAAAATTAATGGATGAAAAGGAAAGATAATAATTCTGGTGAAAAATTGTATGAAATAATAATTGAAGCAATAAAACAGAAAAAGGGCAGGAATATTGTAAGCATAAATCTTCAGAAAATTGAAAATACATTATTTGATTTTTTTGTTATTTGTCATTCTGAATCTAAAACACAAGCGCAAGCTATTGCTGAATATATAGAAATTAAAACCAAAGAGGAATTAAAAATACATCCCTTGCATATTGAAGGCAGTCAGAATGCACAATGGATTTTAATGGATTATCAGGACATAATTGTTCATATTTTTTTAGAAGAGCAAAGAGAATTTTACCGACTGGAAGATCTATGGGCTGATGGTGAAATTAAATCACATAAAGACGAGTAATTTAATCGATTAATAATGAGTGAGAATACTAACAATACTAATCCTGGGTTAAGCGGGAATAATAAAAAAAATGTAGGGCCACAGAAGCCGAAGTTCAGTGCTTATTGGATTTACATTCTTATAGCTGCCACATTTATTGGCCTTCAATTTATAAATTTTGGAGAGTCTGCAAAAGAAATTGATTGGAATCAATTTTCTACCATGCTGAAAAATAAGGAAGTAGCAAAATTGGTTGTTGTTAATAAGGAAAAAGTTGAGATTTACTTAAAACCATCAGCTGATGCAGCGAAAAGTATAACTGAAAAGCAGCCAAAAAGAGGTTTTGGCCAGTTTTCAGGAGAATTGCCAAAATATTACTATACAATTATTTCCCAGGATAAATTTGTTGAGGATATTAATTTAATAATCAGCGAATTACCGGAAGATAATAGACCTGAGTTTAAGAATGAAACAAGGAGTGATTACCTGGGAGCAATACTCAGCTGGGTTATACCTATCGTTTTGCTTTTTGTGATCTGGATGTTTATATTCAGAAGAATGGGAGGAGGTGGAGGTAGTGGTGCAGGTAATATTTTTAATGTTGGCAAATCCAAGGCTCAGATTTTTGATAAGGATACTTCTGTTAAAGTCGATTTTAAGGATGTTGCAGGACTTGAAGAAGCTAAAATGGAGATAAAAGAAATTGTAGACTTTTTAAAAAATCCTAAAAAATATACTGATCTTGGAGGTAAAATACCGAAAGGAGCACTACTTGTTGGGCCTCCAGGAACCGGCAAAACACTCCTTGCCAAAGCAGTTGCTGGAGAAGCGCATGTCCCTTTTTTTAGTATATCCGGATCAGATTTTGTTGAGATGTTTGTAGGTGTTGGAGCTTCCAGAGTCAGAGACCTATTTAAGCAGGCAAAGGAAAAAGCCCCATGTATCGTTTTTATAGATGAAATCGATGCAGTAGGTCGGGCAAGAGGTAGAAATCCTAATTTTGGAGCAAATGATGAAAGAGAAAATACTCTTAATCAGTTACTAACAGAAATGGATGGATTTGGGACAAACAGTGGAGTAATAATCCTTGCTGCCACAAACAGGGCAGATATACTTGACAGAGCACTTTTACGCGCAGGC
>CAZKMG010000185.1:0-1497 GCA_964553465.1 uncultured Bacteroidaceae bacterium | reverse complement strand
AACGAACGAAAAGAAATATTGCAGGTCCATATGCGCCCACTTAAATTCGAAAAAGATCTTGATGTCGGATTTCTTGCCAGGCAAACACCAGGATTTTCTGGTGCTGATATTGCTAACCTTTGTAATGAAGCGGCACTCATTGCTGCACGTAAAGGAAAGAAAAATATCCAAAAACAGGATTTTCTAGATGCCATTGACAGAATTATTGGGGGGCTTGAAAAGAAAAACAAAATTATCTCAATGCTTGAAAAAAGAACCATCGCATTTCATGAGGCTGGTCATGCAACTGTTAGTTGGCTGCTTGAATATGCAAATCCCTTGGTGAAAGTAACCATTATACCTAGAGGCAAATCATTAGGGGCTGCATGGTATCTTCCTGAAGAAAGATCCATTACTACTGCGGAACAAATGCTTGATGAAATGTGCGCTACTCTTGGAGGGAGAGCATCCGAAGAAATCAATTTTGGAAAAGTGTCTACTGGCGCACTAAACGATCTTGAAAGGGTTACAAAAACTGCCTATGCTATGATCTCATTTTTTGGAATGAGTTTAAAATTAGGAAATCTCAGCTATTATGACTCTACAGGACAATCTGAATTTTCTTTTAATAAACCATATAGCGAAAAAACTTCTGAACTCATCGACGAAGAAGCAAAAGTACTGATTGAAAAACAGTACAAAAGAGCTAAGCTGGTCCTGACAGAACATAAGGAAGAACTTCATAAACTCGCAGAAATTCTCCTTGATAAAGAAGTTATTTTTAGTGAAGACTTACAAAATATATTTGGACCAAGGCAAGGAGCTCAGCCCGAAAACATTAAAGTCCCCGAAAAGAAAAGAAAACTTCTCGGTACAAAATCCCCTGTTTTAAAAAGTAAAGTGAATAAGAATACACAGGTGAAAAATAAAAAAGGAGCTACTGATATTAAAGATAATTTATAATTTTTTCCTGTCGGTATATGAATAATGATTGGGTAATTGTGCACTCCACAAATAAAGTATATCGTGCAGAAATGATCAAGCAAATACTAGCCGAAAATGGTATTGAATCTTTTATTATCAATAAAATGGATTCAAATTATCTTTTCGGTGATATTGAGATCTATACCAAACCCGATAATGTTATGATTGCCAAATTAATAATTGAAAAGATTGAACGTTGAACGAATTAATTAAAAGAATCCTTACCGGCACTTTATTTGTAATTATTATGCTGGGGCTCATTGTATGGAGTCCCTTCTCATTGTATATCCTTCTTCTAGCTATTTCTTCATTTTCTTTACATGAATATTATCTAATTTTTAAATTAAAGAATTTTGAACCATTTTCCCTGAGTGGAATTATAACCGGAGTGTTAATCACTAGTCTTATTTTCCTTACACATCAAAATTATATTAATTCTAAATATATCTATCTGATACTGGTTCCTTTCATTGGATTTTGGCTTTTTTTCTTTTTCGTAAAAAATAATGAATTTATCAATTCTGTTATCGTAAA
>CAZKMG010000184.1:0-7514 GCA_964553465.1 uncultured Bacteroidaceae bacterium | reverse complement strand
AACTTTCATAAGTATCTCCATCCTGAACCACTATATATTCTATCCGATTCCTTTCATAAATTTTTCTGGTCGTTTCACTCCTGACAGATGTCCCACCTGCTTTCTTCATTGTTGCTGCAGAACTGGTTGTCATAAGATCGTAGACATGCAAATCATTTTCTTTAATAATTTTAATCAATTTTTCCGCATACTTGGGATTGGTTGCATACCCGGCTCTTTTTAGCTCACGGGCCCATGCTTTGTAATCAAGAGGATCCAGCATGAAGAGGGATTCATAACGGGAACCATTCCTTAGAAAATCCGAATGATCCTCATACGATTCATATACTGAATTATATTTCCTGAAACATTCTTTCTTATGATCGTCATTATGATAAACTTTTTTTCCTGCCCAATCATTATGACATTTGATACCGAAATGATTATTAGCATTAACAGCCAGAGTAGAGTTCCCATTATCTGACTCCAGCATTCCCTGTGCCAGTGTAATGCTTGCAGGAACCCCACTTCGAGCCATTTCCTTGACTGCAATATCCTTATATGCTTCGATATAATCTTTACCGGTCATCTTCCTTGAAGATTGAGACCTAGAGTAATTTACAGAAGAAATTATTAAAATCATTAGCAATAAAACTCGCTTTCTCATGAAGAATAATATAGGTGTGTTAAATGTAACTGAAGAAATGATAATCCGGTTAAAAAATTATTAACAACCTGTGGAAAGAATTTTTAGATATAACGAAATCTCAATGCTACTTATTTCCTGAATGGTCGTGCATAGATTTTTATCAGTCATGGTCTTATCGGCGTGGTTGAAATTATTATTAATCCTGTTTAAAAACTTTAAATAAATCATCTCTTGGAGATGGGGCAACAATATAAATCTCTTCTTTTTTTACCGGGTGAATAAACTTTATACTCTTCGCATGCAAACTAATGCCTCCATTCTTATTTGATCTTGGAAAACCGTATTTAAGGTCGCCTTTGATCGGACACCCAATATGTGCCAGCTGTGCTCGTATCTGATGATGACGACCTGTATGTAATTCCACCTCAAGTAAATAATATTTCTCGGAATTCCCGATAATTTTATAGCTTAATTGTGCAAGTTTAGTGTCTGATCCTGGTTTTGCACGAACATATGATTTGTTCTGATTGGAGTTACGAGAGAGATGATGCTCTAAATTCCCAACAAGATCTGGTGGTCGGTCTTTGACAATGGCCCAATATTTCTTCTCAACTACTTTGGTTCTAAACATCTGATTCAATCGCATCAAAGCCTTACTTGTTTTAGCAAATATCACCACACCAGTAACCGGACGATCAAGACGATGACATACACCAAGAAAGACTTTTCCAGGTTTTTTATCCCGATCCCTAATGTATTTTTTTATTTTTTCATCAAGAGAACAATCACCGGTCTTATCCTGCTGAACAATATCGGAAACAGCTTTATTCAATGCAATTATATGATTATCCTCATAGAGGATTTCCAATGTTCCTGACATAAAAAATCTGATTAGTATTGTTCTTTTTCGTTGGGAAAATCCAGATTTCTTACATCCTGAATGTATGTCTGTACAGCTCCAAACATTTCCTGATAAAGATTATGGTATCTTCTTAAAAAACGAGGTGAAAATTCCTGAGTGATACCAAGCATGTCATGCAGAACAAGGACTTGTCCATCAACCATATTACCTGCGCCAATTCCAATAACCGGAATTTTTAGTGAATGGGCAACTTTTCCTCCCAACGAAGCAGGGATCTTCTCCAATACCAGGGCGAAAACTCCAGCTTTTTCAAGAATTTCGGAATCTACAATCAATTTATCTGCTTCCTCCTGGCCGGTAGCTCTTACAACATAAGTCCCAAACTTATGTATAGATTGAGGTGTAAGACCAAGGTGCCCCATTACAGGTATACCAGCACTTAATATACGTTCAACCGATTCTCGAATCTCTGCTCCTCCTTCCATTTTAACAGCATGTGCCCCTGTTTCTTTCATTATGCGAATTGAAGAACTAAGCGCTTCCTTGGAATTACCCTGATATGTACCAAAAGGCATATCAACAACCACAAGTGCCCTGTTAACTGCACGGACAACACTCGAAGCATGATAAATCATTTCATTCAGAGTAATAGGAACCGTTGTTTCATGCCCGGCCATTACATTTGAGGCCGAATCACCCACAAGTATAACATCTATGCCTGCCTGATCCAGAATCCGCGCCATGGAATAATCATATGCAGTTAACATTGCTATTTTCTCACCCTTTAATTTCATTTCGTATAACACATGCGTTGTAATCCTCTTAACTGTTTTATGAATTGACATGTTTTCTAAATTGAGTACTTAATTTATTTTCACATAATTTTCAGAATCACAAAGTTCATAATAAATTTTATAAAAGAGTGATTCACTCAGGTTTTTTTCTATGACATTCTGACTTTTTGTCATTAACTAAATCCACAAGGAACAATAAAAAACTATATTTTGGTAAAATTGTCATTTTTATGCTTGATATACTTTATGGCATAAAGATTGAGCTTTTACAAGGAAATTGAAAATTTAATATTTAAATTATAAAAAATGGCTAAAATAATTGGAATCGACTTAGGAACCACTAACTCATGTGTTGCAGTAATGGAAGGAAATGAGCCTGTGGTAATCCCCAATAGTGAAGGAAAAAGGACTACTCCTTCGATAGTTGCTTTTGTCGAAAACGGTGAAAGAAAAATTGGAGATCCCGCAAAACGCCAGGCTATTACTAATGCAAGCAAAACTGTTTATTCAATAAAGCGGCTTATGGGGGAAACTTTCGATAAGGTTCAGAAGGAAATTAAACGTGTGCCTTATTCTGTAATTAAAGGAGACAATAATTCACCGAGAGTGCAGATTGACGATAGAAAATACTCACCACAGGAGATTTCTGCCATGATCTTACAAAAAATGAAAAAGACTGCAGAAGATTACCTTGGACAAGAAGTTACTGAAGCTGTCATTACTGTTCCTGCATATTTCAGTGATTCACAGCGTCAGGCAACAAAGGAAGCCGGAGAAATTGCAGGACTTGTCGTAAAAAGAATAATAAATGAACCTACTGCAGCCTCCCTGGCCTATGGTCTGGATAAAAGAAACAAGGATATGAAAATAGCAGTTTTTGACCTTGGTGGTGGTACATTTGATATATCCATTCTGGAACTTGGAGAAGGTGTATTTGAGGTTAAATCAACCAACGGGGATACGCATCTTGGGGGTGACGACTTTGACGAGAGAATAATCGACTGGCTTTCAGATGAATTTAAAAAGGATGAAGGAATCGATCTGAAGAAGGATCCTATGGCCCTTCAGAGATTAAAAGAAGCAGCAGAAAAAGCAAAAATCGAGCTTTCCAGTTCTGCCAGTACGGAGATCAATCTTCCTTATATAATGCCCGTTGACGGAATTCCCAAACATCTTGTAAAAACATTAACACGAGCTAAATTTGAAAATATCTGTGATGATCTCATACATGCCACGGTTGAACCATGCAAAAAAGCTCTTAAAGATGCCGGAATCACCACAAAAGAAATTGATGAAGTGATTCTTGTAGGTGGTGCTACAAGAATTCCTGCTATCCAGGAGGTAGTTGAAAAATTCTTTGGAAAAACTCCGTCAAAAGGAGTAAATCCAGACGAAGTTGTAGCTGTCGGTGCAGCAATCCAGGGTGGAGTGCTTACCGGGGAAGTAAAAGATGTATTGTTACTGGATGTTACTCCACTCTCCCTTGGGATAGAAACAATGGGTGGAGTATTCACAAAATTGATAGATGCAAATACAACTATACCAACAAAAAAGTCAGAGACTTTTACTACCGCATCTGATCACCAACCATCTGTCGAAATCCATGTACTACAAGGTGAAAGACCAATGGCACGCGATAATAAAACAATTGGCAAATTTCATCTTGACGGGATTCCACCTGCCCCACGAGGAATTCCTCAAATAGAGGTTTCATTCGATATTGATGCCAATGGTATTCTAAATGTGCATGCAAAAGATAAAGGTACAGGCAAAGAACATGGGATTCGCATTGAAGCATCATCGGGCCTTAGTGATAGCGATATAGAAAGAATGAAAAAAGAAGCTAAAGAAAATGAAGAAAGCGATAAACAAACCCGTGAGAAAGTTGATAAGATGAATGCTGCCGATGGTCTTATTTTCCAGACAGAAAAACAGCTTAAGGAATTCGGAGATAAAATCCCGGCTGACAAAAGATCTGATATTGAGAATGCATTAAAAAACCTTAAAGACGCTCATAAATCCGAAGATCTTTCATCTATCGAGAAGGCTACTGAAGAATTAAATAAAGTATGGTCAGCTGCATCTGAAGAGATGTATAAAGCCAGTCAAGGTCAGCAATCTGAGGCTGAACCTCAGGAAGCAACCGCTGATGCAAGTGGCAATAAGAAAAAAGAAGACCCGGAAGTTACCGATGTCGACTTCGAAGAAGTTAAATAAATATCTTTCTTTTAATTGATAAAGGAACCTACAGGATTTAATTATCCTACAGGTTCCTTTTTTGTTCATTTCTTTTAAGAAATAAGCTAAAAGAAATTAGTATTTTAGAGAATAATATTCTTCCTGGTCCGTTTTTTTTATCTCACATCTTTATTATGTTAAAATATTGTTTTCTATATCTTATTATCCTGTCTATTCCAACTACATGCTTTCCCCAAGATACTGCATTTAACAAATTTGATCAGAATGGCAGGAAAACCGGATTCTGGAAAGGTCATTATGAAAACGGTAAACTCAAATATTCAGGTTACTTTGAAAATGATAAACCCATTGGAGAGATGAAAAAGTACTATCCAGGCGGTTTACTTCAATCTATAATGGTCTTTGACAAAACAAGTAGGTATTCTTATACTAAGCTGTTTGATGAAAACGGAAAACTTATTGCAGAAGGTAAATATTTTGGCAAAATAAAAGACTCAACCTGGAATTACTATTCCTCTGTTGATGGGCGACTTGTGTTAAGTGAAAAATTTTATCTCGGCAAGAGAACAGGTACAAGTTCGAAATATTATCCTAACGGAAATGCCTCTGAACTTATTGAATGGGAAAATGATTCGGAAAATGGGAAATGGGAACAGTTTTACGAGAATGGGGATATGCGCTTAAAATGTTCTTATCTGGAAGGAAAAAGAAATGGGTATTTTCAGAGTTTTTATCCAGGAGGTATTCTTTCCATTGAAGGAGAATATCAAAACGGGGTGATGAATGGTAAATGGACCTATTACAAAGAAAACGGGGACAAGGATTATTGCATTGAATATTCAATGGGTAAAATGTTACCTAATGATGAGTATGAGAGACGAACCAGGGAATTTTCCAAAAAGGTAGAGGATGTTATCGAGGACTTCCCGGAACCAAAATAATTTTGAAATTAAACGATAAGGTTTTATTAATTAGTTATTGTTTTTATTGACCGAGTTATTCATTATATTATTCTATGGCTATTTTATTCTGAATTTAATCCTCTGCTTTATCATTCCAGATATAAGAACCCAACTCATGAATGATTCAGATTACATATTTTTTTGCAGTGGATATGTTAACGTGTATAATGTATACAAATTCAAAAATATTCTTATGGCTAACTATTGATATTTATACATAAGTTTCTTTTAAATAATTTCTTTCCTGAAAAAAAATTTTAACCTTTCGATAGGAATGCTGTTGTAAATTTGTTGATGATGACTAAGTTATTTATACTTATTTGGTTCTTGAATGGTATCTTCATTTCTGTGTATCCACAAAAGCTATCTCCGGGAAGGTACTGGGTTCCTCTAACGGATAAGGATGGAAATATTTTCAACATAAATGCACCTGAAGATTTCTTGTCTGAAAGGGCAATACATCGCCGAAATAAACAAGGAATCTCCATATCTGATGAAGATCTTCCGGTTACAAAAATTTACGTTGACAGCCTGCGAAAACTCGGATTATCAATACTTGGAACCTCCAGATGGTTTAATGCTGTAATTGTTGAATCCTATGATACTGTTACGTTGAATGTACTACAAACGTTATCCTTTGTAAAAAATTTCAACTATTCTGTTCCTTTGAAAGGATTAACTTTATCCTTATCAGCTGAAACAAAAAATACTGAAAAATACCTGGCAAATACTTCGTCTGAAACTGAATATGGCATTGCCGAAAAGCAAATTGACATACTTCATGGAAAATCCTTACATTCATCAGGGTACAGAGGGAAAGGGATGATCATCGCAGTGATTGATGGAGGTTTTTACAAGGTTGATTCGTACAGTGCATTTGACAGTCTCTGGTTGAATAATCGTATTATAGCCTGGTATGATTTTACAGAACCATATAATCCGGCATTCTTTAACGGGGATTCTCATGGCATGTCAGTTCTTAGCATTATGGGGGGAAATATTCCAGGTGAATTTGTTGGCACAGCTCCCGAAGCATCGTTTCTCCTGCTTCGTTCTGAAGTATCACAATCAGAAAATCTAATAGAAGAAGCATGGTGGATCCTCGCAGCCGAATATGCCGATAGTGCCGGGGCTGATGTTATTAATACTTCGCTTGGATATTCGACTTTTGACGATCTTACCATGAATTATTCCATTTCTGATATGAATGGCAGAACCGCAATATCAACATTAGCTGCGGAAAAAGCATTTAGCAAAGGGATGATTATTGTGGTAAGTGCAGGAAATGAAGGAAATAAACCATGGGGGAAAATCACATCTCCCTCAGACGGGAATCATGTCCTGGCTGTTGGTGCAATTGATTCATCAAAATATCTGGCTCCTTTCAGCTCGTTTGGGCCAACTACCGATTTAAGGATTAAGCCCGATGTTGTCGCCGTTGGTGTCGAAACCGCTATCATTACATCTTCGGGTGTCCCAGGTAACGGTAATGGAACTTCTTATTCCGCACCACAGATTGCAGGAATGATATCATGTCTGTGGCAGGCTTTACCCGAAAAAACAAATCTTGAAATAATTGATGCAGTTCGAAGATCCTCTTCCATGTATTATACTCCAAATAATTTCTTCGGTTACGGAGTACCAAATTTTACATTAGCATTGAACCAACTAAGTTCATCCCCTCACATGATTGCTGATGATGAATTGATAGTTATTCCAAATCCGAGTCGAGGAACATTTGAAATCCGTTTGAGAAATCCAAAGGAATTTGTCAATCAAGTATTAATATATGATATGATGGGAAGAGAAGTTGCAATGATTAATAATCCTGAAGTACATTCGGGATACATCAGGATAAGTGAATTAAATTATTTTCAGGCAGGTATGTATTTTATAATTGTTCGTACCTTGGAACAAGATTATTCAGCTAAACTGATTAAACTATCATGGTAAAACCAGAAGGACTTAGGTTAAGCGAATTAAACAGGAGAATCAATGAATCTGTTCAGGCTGGCCTTCCTGATTCAATATGGGTAGTTGGAGAAATAAGCGAAATCAGGATTAGTGGT